>JAZRPI010000001.1:0-14974 GCA_045649165.1 Eubacteriales bacterium
CATCGCCGTGTATACCCTGCTTGTTTGACATAAGCAGATTGACGTAGCCCTGTTTTGCTTTGTCAAAGTTATGGTTGTTTTCACATATAAAGCCTTTTTCGTTTTCCTGTAAAATATTTTTACATACAGGACAGCAAAATACAGTCTGGTGTGACATAACATACCTTTCTTGTTATTTTATCTCAATATCAATTCCGTTGACTTCGACTCCGCCTTCAGCGCGTATCATAATATATTTGATACCGTTGATTACCTGAGTGGATACAAGGTCTTTTCTTTCGGGGTTAACCTTTATTGAAACGTCAGCCGTTTCAAGATTGAACTTTTTGACGTCAACGATGCTCTTGGGTGAAATTTCAGCGTTAGCGCCAAACTGCTCGTCAAATTTTTGTGCGAAGTCGTCAATTTTATTCTGGTCAATGCCGCAGAATTGCAACATACTCTTGAAAGAGTTTTTTGAAAGCGCAAGCGGCTCGTCGTCTTTTGAGTTTTTGTGTTCTTCAAGCATTTCTGCTACCTGTTCGTGAACGGTCTTTACCGTTTCAAAATCACATTCGTCGGAAAGTGTATTCTTAAGACAGCTGCCGAAGTTTTCTTTTTGCTCAGCAGCCGACATAGGCAGATCTACATTGAATATATTCTGTATAAAATCGGGGTGTATGTTTGAAATATCATGAGTGTAGTACAGTGCGCTGTAAATATTGGTTGCGCGGTTGTCAAAGCTTGGGAACATAAATCCGAGCTGTGTCTGACCGAGCAAAGTCTGTACCGATACAGAGCGGAACAGATTGTCGTCGTTACGGAAATAAAGACCTGTGTTAAGCGGTTTGATAGGACAAATACTACATATTATATATGAAAACATCTGGTTTGATGAGTCGTCTTTGCTTCCGTCTTTTGAATATGTAAACACGTCGTAAGTATCGTGCGCAAGAAGTATAGCATAACTTCCTTCAAACTTTACGCTTGAAATAACCTTCGAGTAAAAAGTATTAAGCGCTTCCGTATCTTTTAGTGCAGACGAACGGAGCTTCATAAGAAGCCCATGTTCTTCACTTGACTCAACCTGTTTTGTGCTGAAATCCATACTCAGAAGATTTGTGCCGAGTGAACCTGAGATAGATTTTTTCATAGTAGAAAGGAGTCTTTCGGTTTCTTCGGTTGAAGTGGTAGAAAGTGCTTGATTAAAATTTGCAACTATATTTCTTTCAGAATTGACGATACAGCCCGTGATAGTCATAATATTGTTTTTGTCGGGGCGGAAACGTCTTCTTATTTCGCGTAATTCTTTATCTGTCATTTTGTATTCTCCGTATAATTTACTGTGAATAATTATATCACTTTTGTAATGACAAAATCAATAGCATTTATATAAAACTATTGACTTTTTTTTGTGTGGTATGGTATGATGATTTTTGTTAAAGGCAAGAAAATTAAGTAAGATTTGGGGGGATATACGTGAAAACCCATAACAGAATATTGAAAATGGTGCTGTCTGCATTGTTTTTGACATTGGCGTACGTGTTGCCATTTCTCACAGGACAGCTTAGAGAGATAGGTAATATGCTCTGTCCTATGCATATCCCCGTTCTGCTTTGCGGTTTTATATGTGGTTGGCAATGGGGAATAAGCATCGGCTTTATAGCGCCATTGTTCCGTTCTCTTACTCTTGGTATGCCTGTTTTGTATCCTTACGCTATTTGTATGGCGATTGAACTTGCCGCATACGGCGCTTTGTCGGGTGTTATGTATAAATACTTGCCAAAAAAGAAGGTATACATATATCTCTCATTAGCTTTATCTATGCTCTTAGGAAGACTTGCCTGGGGGGCGGCGATGACTGTTACTCTCGGGTTGATAGGCAATAAGTTTACTCTTTTTGCGTTTTGGACAGGCGCTTTTGCAAAGGCTCTTCCCGGAATAGTATTGCAGATTGTTTTTGTTCCGCTGATTGTTATGCTTTTTGAAGGGCTGAAAATATTTGAAACAGAAAGACAGTAGTATGAATAATATGAATTTTGAACAACTGTTTGAAATAATAGAGAAATTGTCAGAAAGAGAACGCGCTGTAATCGCCATAGACGGCGGAAGCGGGAGCGGCAAGACAACACTTGCAGACAGACTCTGCGAAAAATACGGCTGTACTGTTTTTCATATGGACGATTTCTTTTTGCAAAAACATCAGAGAACGCCCGAAAGGTATGCAGAAGTCGGTGGTAACATTGACAGGGAAAGATTTATTGAAGAAGTGCTTACTCCTTTGAAAGAGAAAAAAGAAGTAACTTACCGTAAATTTGACTGCAAGACGCTTACGCTGTCACAGCCGATTTGTGTTAACCCTAAAAAAATGGTGGTTATTGAAGGCGTATATTCAATGCACTTAGCTTTTGAAGAATATTATGATTTTTCTGTATTTTTGGATATAGATAATGATATGCAGAGAAAAAGAATAGAATCAAGAAATACGAAGGAAATGGCGGAAAGGTATTTTAATGAATGGTTGCCGCTTGAAAATGCGTATTTTGAAAAGATGAGCGTAAAAAACCGCTGTGATATGACGGTTGAAATTAAAGAATAAAAAATAAAAAAATGAAGGCAGTTCAAGATGAACTGCCTTTTTTGTTTGTGAAAATTTTATAAAATCACGCCCGTTATTTTATAAAATGAAAAAATGGTATATAATACAATTATATAATGAAGAAAAAGGAGAATGTTTTAATGACACAAAGAATTATAACACTTGAAAATCTCTCTGAATTTCGCATTTTTTTGGAAAACGACGAAAAAAGCAAAGCGACGATAGAGAAGTATATGCGCGACATAAGTCGCTTCAGAAATTATTTAGATAAAAAAGAAATTGAAAAATCTGACGTATTGGAATACAAAGCGGATTTATTAAAGCATTATGCGGTAAAGAGTGCCAACTCAATGTTAGCCGCGATAAATTCATTTTTCAAATTTCTCGGTTGGCTTGAACTGTGCGTAAAGCAATACAAAGTACAAAAGGAAGCGTACTGCCCTGACGAAAAGGAGCTGACGAAAGAAGAATATATATCGCTCATACAAGCGGCGGAACAAAAGCAAAACGCAAGGCTTTCGCTCGTAATACAGACTATATGCGGAACGGGAATACGAATAAGTGAGCTTAAGTATATAACCGTAGAAGCCGTACAAAAGGGGGAAGCTAACGTTTCTTGCAAAGGAAAAATAAGGAAAATTATAATTCCCAATGCACTTAAGTCAAAGCTAATCAAATATATAAAGGAGAATAGTATACAGCATGGCGAGATTTTTGTAACAAAAAGCGGAAAATCGTTGAACAGGGGAAATATATGGCGTGATATGAAGCAGCTTTGTGAAAGCGCAGGAGTTTCGCCAACGAAGGTATTTCCGCATAATCTCAGGCACTTGTTTGCAAGAACTTTTTATAGAATAGAAAAGGATATTGCAAAGCTTGCCGATATATTAGGACATTCGAATATAAACACAACAAGAATATATATAATGACAACAGGTAAAGAGCATCGCGAAAAAATCGAGCGTATGTGTCTAATATTGTAAAAAACTCTCCGACTGAAAGAACTTGTCGGAGAGTTTGAAAACGTAATATCTGTTATGTTGTAAAAAGAGCCTTGTCTGCACCAAAGAGATTGACTGCATAATATCTGTTATGTCGTAAAAAAGGCAATGTCAGTCTTTTGTTTTTATCATAAAAAACTCTTTAAGATAAAAAAAGCATAACGACAAAGCCTTTTTTGAGCGAAATCAATATAAAAGGCTTTGTTGTTATGCTTTAAAGTATGAAATTGAACTAACTTTATTGAAAAGTATTGATTTTTTATAACATTTGTGGTATCATTTGTTGCATATGTAAATTAGGAAAGTGCCCTATTTAGGCTGCTTTTACGACATAACAGATATTATGTTGCTTATTGTATAAGAGCTATGTATTGCACGCTGCATAAGGTCAATAAAAGGCTGGTTTTATGCAACGTGTACGGCAAACACGCCATGTGTTTGCTAAATTTTAGGCAAAAGTGTAAGTAAACACTTAAAAAATAAAAAGGAGTATTTGATAATGAAGATGAATGAAACCCGCAAAAAGTTGATAGACGGGACAATTCATGTCATTGCGAGAGAAGGACTGGAAAAGGCGACAACAAAGAACATTAGTTTACAAACAGGAATAAACGAAACGTATATTTACAGATGCTTTGAAGATAAGGACGATTTATATGTAAAATGCTTTGCCGTATTGGACCAAGAGTTAATTACGACTATGATGGATAATATGTACATTATGAGAACGTCGTTTTTGACAATGAGAGAAAAATGGAGAATTTATTTCAACAATATATGGCGTTTCCTTTTGAGTAACGAAGATAATTGCAGATGTTATATAAGATACTACTATTCAACGTATTTCAAAAGATATTCGTATATGGACCATATGCGCAGTTACAAGGTGGTAGTAGAGAAAATGTCTACCGTATTCAAACCGACAGCAAACGTATGGATGCTTCTCAACTATGCGTTATCTGTAATGCTTAGCTTTTCGATAAAGGTTTACGACGGAGAACTTAAAGACGATGAAAATACAGAAGAGCACGTATTCCGTGTGGCGTACGGTGCAATCAGACAATATTTTATAGGAGAAGAACCAGTATGAAAAAAGCAATGAACATAGTTAAAACGACGCTATTGTGGTTACTTGTTGCTTTGGCGGTATTTATGATGATATTTACCGTTATTTCGGTTACGACGTTTAACAGAAACGACCGTGACATTTTTGGCTACAAAGCGTACATAGTTAACTCAGACTCAATGGCTAAGACCGATTTTGATGCGGGAGACCTTATATTTGTAAAGGAGATAGACCCTTCAACTCTAAAAGAAGGCGACATCATTACTTTTATTTCGCAGGATTCCAACAGCTTTGGGGAAGTTGTAACCCATAAAATTAGAAAGCTGACGGTAGATGCGGAAGGAAACAACGGTTTTGTTACGTACGGTACGACAACCGAAACCGATGATGAAACGATAGTTACTTATCCTTACGTGCTTGGAAAGTACAGCTCACATCTTGACGGCGTGGGAACGTTTTTTAACTTCCTTAAGACACCGCAGGGCTATATCGTTTGTATATTTATTCCGTTTATGCTTTTGATTGTATATCAGGGCGTAAACTGTGTACGTTTGTTCCGTAGATATAAGAAAGAACAAATGGAAGAAATGGAAAAAGAAAAGGCAAAGCTTGAAAAGGAACGCGAAGAAAATGCAAAGATGCTTCAAGAGCTTCAGGCATTGAAAGCAGAGCTTGAAAAGAGCAAGCCTACCGACAACTCGGCGCAACAGACAGGGGAAAGCGCTGAAGCAAAAGAGTAAAAAAACAAACTGACGACACAAAGAACAAAAAGGGATTTTGACAATGGAGAATGAGACTTTATTACCAACAGGCATATCGCCTGAAACGACATTTTTAATTATAATTATAGCTCTTCCCACACTACTTTTTTTAACTGTGATGTTTGTGCAGAAACTTTTGATATTCAAGCAAGACCTTGAATATTTAAATTCAGAAATACGCAGAACAAAAGGCAGTGAGAGAAAAGAGTGGGAAAGAAAGCGACGCAGACTGTGGCTGTCGTGGATTCCGTTTGTGAAATAAGCGAAATTCCGTTCTATCCTTTGGTTTGTTGCAAGGGATAGACGGTAATCAAAGGACATAAGCAAAAGAACTTGTGTCTTTTGGTTGCCGTATGGCAAAAAGGAGATTTTATATGAAAAATACGATGAAAAAGATATGGAATATCGTAACTACGATAGCGGTTGTTGTTGTAGTGCTTTGCGCGGTATTTCTCATGGGTTCGCGTCTTCTCGGGTATCAGGTGTACACCGTCATATCTGGAAGCATGGTACCTACATACGACGTTGGCGACCTTATTTACGTAAAGAAGACTGATTTAAGTCAGATTGAAATAGGTGACCCTATTACTTTTATATTAAACGAAGACCTTGTTGTCGCAACTCACAGAGTGGTTGATATTGACGAAGAAAAGCAGTGCTTCTACACGAAGGGTGATGCAAACGAAATTGCTGATACTGACCCCGTACATTTCAAAAACGTAATAGGTGTTCCACAGTTCAGTATACCTTTTCTTGGATATGTTTCAGATTACGTGCAGAATCCCCCCGGAATGTATGTGACCATAGCTGTAATTGCAGTTTTGATTATTCTTGTGTTTATGCCCGATTTTATGCCGAAGAAAGAAGAAAAGACTGAAGAAGCTTTGGCAGAAGAAAAGGTTGAAACAGAAGAAAAATAACTATTGGTTTTAGATTTGTGCTTGTTTTCGTGGAATTCCAATGAGCATAAATTTGAAATATTGAGTCTTTAAGAAAGGAGGACATTTGAGATGAAAATGAAAAAGAAAGTATTTGTGATTGCTTTGGCAGTATGCCTTATCGCAGTTGTATCAATGGGTACTTTGGCTTGGTTCAATGCAAGTGACAGTGTAGAAAACAAGTTTATGGTTACTGACTCTGAAACAGAACCCGACAAGATTTTCTCAGTTGATTTGTATGAAACAAAGGTAGACGAAAACGGTGACCCCGTTGTTCCTGCTGAAAAAACTGAAGCTAATACATACGATGATATCGCCCCCGGCGACGTATTGACAAAAGACCCTACTGTTGAAAATACAGGTAAGTATGACCAGTGGATCAGACTTAACGTAACTCTTACTGATGCTGAAGACTGGATGAACATTTTGGCACTCTACAACATCACATCGCTTGAAGAAATCTTCATTGGTTATGACGGCAACGTATGGCAGAGCGAAGGAAATGATAACCCTGTACTTGCTGCAGACAAGAGCGTTACCTTTACTTACTACTTGAAGGATAAGCTCGTTCCCGGCGAAACTGCTACACTCTTTACAGCTGTAAAGATTCCCGAAGCAATGGACCAGTATGAAATGGCATTGGTTAACGAATTTGAAATTAAAATCGTTGCAGAAGCTATTCAGGCTGACAACACAGGCGATACAGCAGAAGAAGCATTTACAAACTGCTGGAACGGCTAAGCTTTAGCCGACAGAAAACAGGTTATAAAGCTATCGGCTTTGGCTTATTGACCTGATGAAAGAAGAAAGCCGAATTATTAACACAGGTACGGAAAAAACCGTACAATGACAAATTGGAGATATTGACATGAATAAGAAAAACAATACAAAGCGTCAGCTGCTTGCAGCTGTACTCGCGCTTGTAATGTGCGTTTCAATGTTCGTTGGTTCAACATTTGCATGGTTCACAGACAGCGTTGTAACAGGCAATAACAAGATTATTGCAGGTAACTTGGACGTAGAACTTGAATATGCAAACGAACCTAACGGTACATATACGTCTGTTGAAGGTATTGGCGACATTTTCGTTGCTCCTACAGGCGAAACAAAGGGCCTTTGGGAACCCGGACACACAGAAGTTGCATATCTTAAGGTTAGAAACGCAGGAACACTTGCGCTTAAGTATAACCTTTCTGTTTCTCCCTTTGCTGAAACAGTAGGATACAATGCAGAAAATAAAGAAATCAAACTTTCTGAAATTCTTAAGTTTGCTGCAACAGAACCCACAGAAAATGCTCCCGCAGCATACACACGCGAAAGCGCTCAGGCTGCAGCATCAGCGTCAGCACAGAAACTCTATGAATATACAGCAAGTAACCTTACATTGCTTCCCGGTGAAGAAAAGTACGTTACACTCGTTGTATATATGCCTGAAGAAGTTGGCAACGAAGCAAATTACAGAGGCGAAGATATTCCTACAATTGAATTCGCTGTAACACTTCTTGCAACACAGGAAACATACGAAAACGACAGCTTTGACAATCAGTATGATGATATTCAGTTCGTTTCTGATGCACAGGAACTTGTAGCGGCTCTCGCTTCTGAAAAAGATATTATGCTTGCAAGCGACATCGACCTTACAGATGAAAAGCTTTCTATTGCTGAAAACAAGGTAATCAACCTTAACGGCAAGACACTCAGCGGTAAGTCTACATCTGCTGCATCTTCAGCTCTTGTTGAAGTAAAAAATGGCGCAACACTCACACTTAAGAACGGTAAAGTTTCATTCTATGCAACAACACCCGATACAAACTGGGGTGGCGTAGGCCAGCCTGCATTCCCCGGCTATGCAAATAACGCAATTGTTTGCAAGGGTAACCTTGTTATCGACGGTGCAGTTGTTGAAAACCTTACAGCAGCAGGCGGTGCATCTTATGCAATTGACTGTTACCCCGGTGCAAACCTTGTTGTAAACAGCGGTGTTATCAACGGTAACGGCAAGAATGCTATCCGTATGTTTGCAAACTCAGCTACAGAAGAAACAAACGTAACAATTAACGGCGGTACTGTAACAGGTACTCGTGCAGTTTGGGTACAGCTTCCCAGTTCAAACGCAGAAGTAGCTCCCAAGGTTAACCTTACAGTTAACGGTGGTACACTCATTTCAACAGATACAGAGTACAACTTGATTATTTATTCATATTCTTACGGCAACAGCTTCAAGAATACAAATATAGCTCTTAACGGTGGTACATACTACGGCAACGTTGGTCTCGGCGGCGGTGCTAAGATTGATTATGAAAACGTAACAGTTAATGAAGCAAACACAGTTCGTTACGGTGAAGTGTCCAGCTACAACGATGCTGCAAACTTCACAACAATTCCTGCAAATGCAAAAGGTGGAATTGTAAGCGACCCCGTTGATCTTGTTGAAAAACTCAAAGAAGGTGGAAACGTTATTATGACAGATGACGTTACAGCTCCTTTGTCACAGCCTACAATCTACGGTACACCCGCAGCTGCAGTTCAGAAGGGTGGCGTACTTGACGGTAATGGCAACAAGCTCATTATTGAAAATCCCAAATACAATGGTTATGCTATTGAAACATACGGTGGTACAATCAAGAATCTTATAATTGACAGCACAGTTGGACGTGGTATCGTAATTTCTTCTCCCAAAGAAAATGTTTACATTGACAACGTTGTTGTTGACGGACCCGGTTATGCTATTAACACAACAGAGTATGGTTACAAAGATTTGTTTGTAACTAACTCAACAGTTAAGGGTTGGACCAGTCTTGCAGGCTTGAATAAAGTTGTATTCACAGACTGTATTTTTGGTGAAAACACATCTAAATACTGGCAGAATACGGGTTACGGCCAGGATTATGACCGTTTGATTAAACTTTATAGCCCTGCGACATTTAACTCAGCTGAATTCGAAAAAGGCTACTACATTGACCTTAGCTCATTGAGCGCAGATTACACAGTTGTTCTTAACGACTGCGTATGCGAAGGTGTTGTAATCACTGAAGCTAACTACGCTGACTACATCACAATTGAACTTCCCGCAGGAAGAACATTGGCTGATTGCGTAGCATTTAACTAATTAACAAGTCCGTTCCAAGTCTTTTCAAAACAAAGGACTTGGGCGGCAATCAAAGCGTAAAAATGACAGACAATCACTTTTGCGTTTTGATTGCCGAATTAGGTAAAAATATTTTAATCAATTTAAGGAGGTCACTCAGAATGACAAACAAGAGAAGCACAAAGCGTCAGCTGCTTGCGGCTGTACTCGCGCTTGTAATGTGCGTTTCAATGTTCGTTGGCTCAACGTTTGCTTGGTTTACAGACAGCGTTGTAACAGGCAATAACAAAATTATTGCAGGCAACTTGGACGTTGAACTTGAATACTCAAACACTCCCGACGGAGAGTACACATCTGTTGCAGGTGTAGGCGACATTTTCGTTGCTCCTACAGGCGAAACAAAGGGCCTTTGGGAACCCGGACACACAGAAGTTGCATATCTTAAGGTTAGAAACGCAGGAACACTTGCGCTCAAGTATAACCTTTCTGTTTCTCCCTTTGCTGAAACAGTAGGATACAATGCAGAAAATAAAGAAATCAGACTTTCTGAAATTCTTAAGTTTGCTGCAACAGACCCCACAGAAAATGCTCCCGCAGCATACACACGTGAAAGCGCTCAGGCTGCAGCATCTGCATCAGCGCAGAAACTCTATGAATATACAACAAGCAACCTTACATTGCTTCCCGGTGAAGAAAAGTACGTTACACTCGTTGTATATATGCCTGAAGAAGTTGGCAACGAAGCAAATTACAGAGGCGAAGATATTCCTACAATCGAATTCGCTATAACACTTCTTGCAACACAGGAAACATACGAAAACGACAGCTTTGACGACCAGTATGACAAGAACGCAACATGGATTGGCGGTACTAACTATGATTGGTACTTGGAAAATCCCGATGCAAAAGAATTCATCATTGACACACCTGAAGAACTCGCAGGTCTTGCTGAAATTGTAAACGGTACAGCTCAGGCAGCTTCTACATTTGCTATGAGAGCTGCAACAACTACAATTCAGGACAGCTTTGAAAAACAGACAATCAAACTCGGCGCAAACATAGACCTTAACAACCTTAAGTGGAATCCTATCGGCGCTAAGTTCAATTCATTCGCATTCAAAGGTACATTTGACGGTCAGAATCACACAATTACAAACCTTTTTGTAGATGCTGAAGACGGTCAGCCCGCAGGCTTTATCGGTGTTCAGACAGGCGGTTCTGTAAAGAACGTTAAGTTCACAAACGCAAAGGTTATGGGTACATACAGCGCAGGTGTTGTTGTAGGTCAGACATATTGCGCAGTTAGAAATTGCTCAGTAGTTAACTCTGAAGTAGTTTCTACACCCGCTAAGGTTTCTGCAAACGGATACAGAGACGGTAACAACGTTGGTCTTATCGCTGGTTATGCAGAAAACTCTGTAATCACAGGTTGTACAGTAGAAAAATCTAACGTATTTGGCTTCCGTTGTGTAGGTGGTATCGTTGGTACTGCAACAGGCAGCGCAAGAGTAAACGGCAACACACTTACAGTTGTTGAAGTTGGATATACAGTACTTCCTTTGGGCGCAGTTGACGTAGAAGGCAAAGTAAACTCTAACATTGGCAAACTTGCAGGTCGTGCAGTTGGCAGTTCTATTGCAAAAGAAGAAGACAACACAATTGACGAAACAGTTGCATTGTCTGAAAGCGTAGTTGTTGACGAAGGCGACTATAAACTTGAATATACTTATGATGAAAACGGAAACAAAGAAGACGTTGTTTTGTACGTAGTTGACTCAGAAGTAACAGAAAAAGAATTTGTTATTCCTGAAGGTGTAACAGCTGTTGGCGGTTACTCATTCGCTTACAATACTAACATTGAAACAATCGTTCTTCCCACAACTGTTACATCACTTGAAGACCGTGCATTCAGAGATACATCTGCTTCAACAGTAGTATTGAACGAAGGTCTTGAAGCAATCAGCTATCAGGCATTCAGAAATGCTTTGAACGTTAAGAACGTTACAATTCCTTCAACAGTAACATCTATTGCAAAGGAAGCTTTCCAGAACAGTGGTATTGAATCACTCGTTGTTCCCGCAAATGTAACAACTCTTGAATACGGCGCGCTCCGTGATATGAAGAACGTTGAAACAATTATTATCGAAGGCGACGTTGAAATTCCTGACTATGCTGCACGCGGTTGTACAAATCTTAAAACAGTTATTCTTACAGGCGAAAACGTTACTTTCTCAGGTAAAAACATGAAGTTCTGTAACTATGAATCAGGCAAAGCTGAAAATATTACAGTATACGTTGCAAACGAAACTGTTGCAGAAAGATACAAAGCAGCAGAAGGCGCTATCGGTTACACACTTGTTGTAAGTGGTGGTGAAGCTGCTGACGGTTACTTGAAGACAGGCAATGCTGCTTATTCTGTATACAGCGCAGAAGGCTTGGCAGCTATCAACGATGCTATGATTGCAGGTACACTCGGCAAGAACGTTGTAATTGACATCATTGCTGACATTGATTTTACAGGCAGAGAATGGAAAACAGTTGACAGCCACGCTGACAGCAAGTTCTACTTCAACGAAATTGACGGTAACGGTCACACAATCAAGAATTTGACAGTTAACGGTCAGGCTATGTTCCGTAGATTTGCAGGTTTTGGCGACGTAGTAATCAAAGACCTTACTTTTGACGGCGCAAAGATTACAAGCAATGCTATCAACACATCAATTCTTACAGTTCAGTCATATCAGAACGTATTGCTCGACAACGTTGACGTAATAAACTCAACAATCAAGGGTGGTTACAAAGTTGCTCCCCTTATTGCAACTGTTTATAACGAATCTTCTTCAACAGTTACAGCAACACTCAAGAACTGTGACGTTTCAAAAACAACTGTAATTGCAACAGCTTACGACTTCTGCACAACAGGTATGGTTTCATTTGTTAATGCAGGCGACAATGACAAGATTGAATTTGAAAACTGCACAATAACAGATGTTCAGATTAATGTTGTTAATGACTCATATAAGGCTCACGCAGCTGTATATACAGAAGGCAGCGGTTCGCTTTACAATGAAGCTGAAGGCGTAACAGTAACAAACGTTACTTTTGGCAACATCTGATAGATTAAGTTTTATCTATAAAGTCCGTTCCAAGTCTTTTTCAGTAAAGGACTTGGGCGGCAATCAAAGCGTAAAAATGCCAGACTATCACTTTTACGTTTTGATTGCCGAAAAAGGCTATACATTTTTATTCAAATCATTTCGAAGGAGGTCTTGCAGAAATGGCAAAAAACAGTACAGTCCGCGCGCTGCTTTTGAGTTTACTTATGCTTTTATTATGTGTCACCATGTTTGTGGGCAGTACTTACGCTTGGTTTACAGAGCTTGTAGCAAGCGAAACAAACAGAATAGTTGCAGGTAACCTTGAAATTGACTTGCTTATGGATAAACAAAAAAACGGTAATTATGAGTCAATAAGCGGTGGAAATGGCGATATATTCAGCGAAGCATCGGGCAACGGAATTCTCTGGGAGCCGGGCAAAACTGAAATAGTATATCTTGCCGTTGCAAACAAGGGTACGCTTGATTTGAAGTATAATATCCACCTTGAAATTACTGACGGTCAGCCGCAAGGTCTTGTTGGCGCTCTTGAATACGCCATTATTGACGGCGCAAAGGCGGATACTCTTTCTTCGGCTTCAAGCTGGGAAGATATCAAGGCGATAGAAAACGTACAGCTCGGCGAAGTAAAAGAAGGTATGTTCCTTGCTTCCCCAAACGGAATAATAAAATCGGGAGAAGACAACGACTGCTTCGCTCTTGCCGTGCATATGAAAGAAAAGGTAGAGAACAAATACCAGAACGGTTTTGTAAATATAGACGTAACAGTTCAGGCGGCTCAGCTCGCATCAGAGCTTGACAGCTTTGGCAACGACTATGACGAAAAAGCAACCTTTGAAAGCGGGTTCTATTGGATTTCATCAATTGAAGAAACAATAGAAAGTCAAAACGGCATCTTTGAATTTGCAAACGAAGACGAAAGCTTCAAAATAAGCGGAAACGCTGTTGAAAACGTTACTTTCTCGGTCAACCCCACAACTGCAGCTTCTGATTTTCTTGCTGTAAACGCCGCGGGTAAAACGGTAGCTTCTTACGACATAAAAGTAGAAGGTCAGTTGTATGCTTCTGAAGTTAATATTCAGATATTCGTGGGCAAAAACCTTGCAAATGTAAAACTTTACCACGACGGAATTGAAATGACTGCAGATAACTATTCGTACGATTCCGAAAGCGGTTATCTGTCATTCAGAACTACAAGTTTCAGCGTATATACGGTTGCATATTCAAAAAGTGAAATTGCATCAAAAGCAAGTGTAGAAAATATGACGCCCGGTCAGTTGGCTGAAATAAAAGAGGGCACATTCTTCGACTTAAGCAACGGCCTTGATGCAAGTCAGATTAATAATATCAAACCGATGACACTTGACGTTGGTTACGTGTTTACAGCACTTGAAAACGCTCAGCAGGCAAGTGAAAGCAAATATAAAAACTGGCACGCGGATTTCGTCGTATCTTTCAACAAAGACGTAAAGACAGGTTCAGCCGCGATAGCGGGACAGTATGAAGCATTTCTTGACAAGTGGCTTGTGTTTACGGCGTTTGACGTAATAACAAACGACGAAACAGACGGCATACCTAAAGACACCGAGTTCAGACTGCTTGAACCTTTCAGATACGTAAACTACTATGAGCTTTGCGACTTTGTAAAGGTATTCAAATGCGGAGCATTCAAGCTTGACGATTCTGTAATAGGTACGAATATGACAGTTGAGCTTCGTCTTTACGAAACAAAACCCATTGAAGAAAGCAGTAATAATTCTGTAAACGAAGAAACGGGTGTATACGAAACAATCGGCGTATACGAATACACTTTTAAATAAGACTTATTTCAGCAATTAACATATAAAAAATAAGTAATTCATTTTTCCGTCCTGTCGGCATCGTAGGGAAAATGAATATGAAAAACACGGTACCGTCAAAAAACAAAAAGGAGGTCATGCAAAATGACAAAAAAGAAAACCACAAAACGCTCTTTAATTGCGAGTCTTCTTGTTCTTATTATGTGCGTTTCTATGTTTGTCGGTTCAACATTTGCTTGGTTCACTGACAGCGTTGTTACAGGTAATAACAAAATTATTGCAGGTAATTTGGACGTTGAACTTGAATATGCAAACGCTCCTGACGGAACATATTTGAACGCAAAAGATGCAGAAGACATCTTTGTTGCTCCCGCAGGCACAGAAAAAGGCCTTTGGGAACCCGGACACACAGAAGTTGCATATCTTAAGGTGACAAACAAAGGTACTCTTGCACTTAAGTACAACCTTTCTGTATCACCCTTCACTGAAGTAATCGGCAGAAATGAAAAGGGCGAAGACATCAAGCTTTCTGAAATTCTTAAGTTTGGTGCAACAGAACCCACAGAAAATGTACCCGCAGCATACACACGCGAAAGCGCTCAGGCTGCAGCATCTGCATCAGCTGTA
>JAZRPI010000002.1:0-10260 GCA_045649165.1 Eubacteriales bacterium
GTTATCTGTATATTGCATATATTGACATATTCAACTCTGCCACATTTATCACGCTTTATTTCCATAAGCCATTTCGATATTTCCTGCGAAAAATTACACCTTATTCCTTCTTGGTTAAGTATATTTTTCAACTCTTCAGGGCTATATTCCGCATACGACAGAGCCGCTTGTTCGGGAGTGCTTACAGACACAAGATATGGTATTTCATACCCCCATATATTTTCTGCACTTTCTGTATAATCGCAAGAACTTGCGTGGAAAACAGCGTCAATAACGTTATCCTGATAAAGCAGTATCTCCCCCTTTGTTTGTTCAACGTTGTTTTTTATTTTTTCGTAATATTCCAGGGCATTCTTTTCTCCCCATTTTACTGCGGCTTCATCAAGGGAAATATACCCTAGACAATGAGTATAGTCATCGCACACGTCTGCTGAATAATGTTTTGTATATTTTCCATCCGACGACAACCGTCTGTAACAATATGTCCTTGCCGCAACAGCCATAGCTTTCATCGCTTCATCTTCAAAATATTCAGGCACTTCGGCAAGGAGAATGCCACATATATATTCTTCAAAATCAAGTGTTGTTACCTGGCCTGTTGAAGTCGTATATAGTTCAATTTGCGTATTCTCTAAATTATCTTTGTTCAACTGCTCTTTTACTTTTTCCAAAGATGCCTGTCCGTCGTGGGCAAGCCATATAGAAAAAGGCGATGAAATCATTGTAACAACAGCAGCTACTATCCCTATAATTTTCATATTAAACACAAAAACCACCTCAACGGATTATATTCCGTAAAGATGGTTTTTATTCTATATAAAACTGTCAAAAAACATTGCAAAAATCAACCTACGAAAATTTTGTCATCACTTGGAGAGTGTCCGAGCACTTTCGTATAAGCTCGATAGAACGAAGAATAGTCACCGAATCCTGCTTCAACGGCCGCTCTTGACGCTGAATATCCTTTGTTAATCAACTGCTTTGCATGAATTACTCTTTTATAATTTATATACTGTCCGACAGTCGTTCCGGTAGCATTTTTGAATACTTTGTTCAAATGGTGTTTACTTATATAAAATTTCTTTGAAAGATAGTCAAGAGAAACAGGTAAACATATATTTTCGTTCAGATATGTAATCATGTCGGCAACAGAGCCGTTTACGTTTCCTTTGGGCGCTGTGTCGTCAACAGTCTTACTCATATACAAAAGCTTCGTCAAAAGCCCCTGAACAGCGATAGAAACCGACATTTCCTGCATTTCTTCAGGCATCGAACGGCAGTTAAATATACTTTCAAAACCTTCTCGTAGTCCAAAACTTCTTATATTTTCATAATATATTTTCCCATAATTTGCGCCATAAAAAGACAATAATTCTTTTCTGATATTATCGGGAATAATTTCGTTTGAAAAATGAAGCACGTAACGTTTATAAGCAACTTTCCCTTTTGTTTTTACACCGTGAAAAACATTAGGCCCTATAAGAAGCACGCTGTACGGCTTCGGTCGGTATTCTTTACCTTCTATAAGATATACAATATCCCCGTCTTCAAAATATACTATCTCGTACATACTGTGACAATGCAGATCAAAACTCGGGTCAGATGTATCGCCAACAGTGTGATGCATAAAGATATAATTTGTTCGCATTTCATCCCTTTCGGTCACAAAATCGCCCCTTTTCACCCTATTTTTTCAACAAAACATATCACATTATACAACCAAATCGCTATTTTTGCAATACCTTGAACCAAATATGCAATTGAATTTGCTTTTATGTATGATATAATATTATTATAAAAACAAAATGCAGTATTATTTTTTAAAGGAGAAACGCTATGAAAATAGGCGCACAACTTTACACTGTCAGAAAGCAAATGCAAACCGAAGAAGATATCAGAAAAGGTATGTTCCAGATTGCAGAAATGGGCTACAAATACGTACAGGTTTCAAACTTAGGCCCAATTGAACCCAAGGTTCTCAAAAGTATTTGTGATGAAAACGGAATAAAAATTCCCCTTACCCACACAAGCCCCAACAGACTTCTTACTGAAATTGATTCGGTTATTGAAGAACACAACATCTATGATTGTGATTATATAGGCATCGGTGGGCTTTCCCCGTCATACAGAACAGAAGAAGGCGTTGAACAGTTCATCAAAGACTTCACACCTGTTGCTGAAAAGATAAAAGAAGCGGGCAAAAAATTCATGTATCACCACCACAGCTTCGAATTTTACAGATTAAGCGACAAAAGATGGGTGTTTGACCACATACTTGACGCTTTCCCGAAAGAAAAAATGGGCGTTATTTGCGACACTTACTGGGTACAGCACGCCGGCGTTGATATTTGCTCTTTTATAAAAAAGGTTGAAGGCAGACTTGAATGCGTACACCTCAAAGATATGTACTTCCCTAAATTCGACAACACACACACTTATGCTGCAATCGGTGAAGGAAACATTGATTTTGTTCCTGTTATCGACGCTTTTGAAAAATGCGGTGCAAAATATATGTTCGTTGAAATGGATGAAATTGCAGGTTGTCCTTTTGACGCATTAAAACGCAGTTACGACTACATAAAAACAATTTATGAGGAGAAATAAAAAATGAAAAAGATAAGACTTGGCATTATCGGCATAGGTAACATGGGTACTTCCCATATAGATAATATTGTAACAAAAAAACTTGTTCCCAACGTAGAACTTACAGCAATAGCTGACCGTTCGCAGTCAAGACGCGATTGGGCAAAAGAAAACCTCCCCGGCGTTGAAATATTTACTGAAGGAAGCGACCTTATAGAAAACGGAAGCGTTGACGCAGTTCTTGTTGCAGTTCCCCACTATGGCCACCCCGAACTCTCAATTATGGCTATGAAAAAAGGACTCCACGTTATGTGTGAAAAACCTGCAGGCGTATATACAAAGCAGGTCAGAGAAATGAACAATGTTGCCGATGAAACAGGTGTTGTTTTCGGTATGATGTTCAACCAGAGAACAAACTGTGTTTACCGTAAAATAAAAGAAATGCTCACAGACGGCACTCTTGGCGAAATCAGAAGAGTAAACTGGATTATCACAAACTGGTTCCGTCCACAGTTCTACTATGACTCAGGCTCATGGCGCGCAACTTGGGCGGGCGAAGGCGGCGGCGTACTTCTTAATCAGTGCCCCCACCAGCTTGACCTTTTGCAGTGGCTCTGCGGTATGCCTACAAAGGTACGCGCTTTCACTCATTTGGGAAAATGGCACGATATCGAAGTTGAAGACGACGTTACTGCATATATGGAATTCGAAAACGGCACAACAGGTGTATTCGTAACTTCAACAGGCGACGCACCCGGATCAAACAGACTTGAAATCACTTGCGAAAACGGTACTGTTATAACAGACGGAAAAACAATAGAATTCACAAAACTCGACGTTAACTTGAGTGAATTCTGCAAAACAGTCAAGTCAGGCTTCCCAAGAATCCCTGCACAGAAGCTTAAGGTTGAAACAGACGGCTTGAACGAAGCTCATCCAGGTGTTCTTAAAGCATTTGCAGGAAAAATCCTTGACAACACACCACTTGTTGCTGACGGTAAAGAAGGTATCAACGGACTTACACTTTCAAACGCTATGCATCTTTCATCATGGCTTGATAAAACTGTTGAACTTCCTTTGGATGAAGACTTATTCTATGAAGAACTCAATAAGAGAATTGCAACAAGCAAGGCAAAAGAAGAAAAAGAATCTATAGTTTCAAACACAAGCGGAAGCTATTAATCAAAAACTTTGGAGTAATTATGTTTAAGACAGCGATAGTGGGTTGCGGTTCAATTTCCAAAACCCACATAGATGCACTAAAGAATACAGAAAACACAGAAATCATCGCTTTTTGCGATTCAAACGAAAATAATTTGAATAAGGCAGTACAAGAACATGGCGGAAACGGATATACTTCTCTTGAAGAAATGCTTGACAAAGAGAAAATAGACGTAGTTCATATATGTACTCCCCATTATCTCCACGTTCCTATGGCTATTGAAGCTTTAAAAAGAAACGTAAACGTTCTTATGGAAAAGCCGGTTGCTATTTCGTATGAGCAATACAGAGAGCTTGAAAATGCAGAAAAAAACTCCGATGCAAGACTCGGGATATGTTTTCAGAACAGATATAACGAATCTGTAATAAAAACAAAAGAATATCTTGATTCAAATACATTCGGAAAAGTTCTGGGCGCTCGCGCAATTGTTACTTGGTGCAGAAACGAATCTTACTACATAAACAGCGGTTGGCGTGGACAGCTTGAAAAAGAAGGCGGCGGCGTTCTTATCAATCAGTCAATACATACGCTTGACCTTGCGACCTACCTTTTAGGTACTCCAAACAAGGTTTCAGCTATGTCCGCAAACTTCCATTTGAAAGGCGTTATAAACGAAGAAGATACGGTCAGTGCTTTCCTTGAATACGAAGACAAAACCGTTATTTTCTTTGCAACGACAGCATATTGCAAGAGTTCGCCTATTATTCTTGAAATAGTATGCGAGCAAGCAACGTTGCGCATTGAAGGCAATACACTCAAAATTTCTCACGCTGACGGACATTCAGAATTCGTTAACTGCAAAACAGAAAAAGTCGTAGGAAAAGCTTGTTGGGGTGCAGGACATAGGTTTTTGATTTCTGACTACTATAATCGTCTTGAAAACGGCACAGACTTCCCTGTAACCTTAGAAAGCTCAAAACCTTCTTTTGACACTATGATGGCAATATACAATTCTGCAAACACAAATAAAACTATAAACATTGGTGTATGAAAATGAAAAAGTTTTTTGATAACAACATATTTTTGAATAACAAGACAGCCAAGAAGCTTTACAAAGAAGTTAAAGACTTGCCTATATTCGACTATCACTGTCATCTTTCTCCTAAAGAAATTGCAGAAGACAGAAAGTTCTATAATTTAGGCGAACTCTGGCTTGAATGTGACCACTACAAATGGCGTCTTATGCGCGCTGACGGCGCTGACGAAAGCCTTGTAACAGGTAATGCAGACTACAAGGACAAGTTCTTGGCATTTGCAAAGGCGGCAGAAAACGCCCCCGGTAACGCTGTTTATCATTGGATACATTTTGAACTTAAAAAATATTTCGGTATAAACAAGCCGTTAAACAGCAAAACTGCCGAAGAAATATGGAACAAGACAGAACAAATGATGAAAGACGGCTCTTTTTCAGCAAAGAACCTTATTCTTGATTCTAACGTTGAAGCTGTATTTACAACAGACGACCCGATTGATTCTCTTGAATATCACAAGGCTATCAAGGAGTCTGGCTTCCCTGTCAGAGTTTCGCCGTCATTCAGACCCGATATGGCTGTATGTGGCATACAGAAAGACAATTTTGTCGATTATATAGAAAAGGTTGAAAATATATACAACACAAAAATCGACTCAATTGAAAAAATGGAAGAATGGCTGAAAAACAGAATTAAATTCTTTGCAGATAATGGATGCAAAGTGTCCGACATCAGCCTTACTACACTTCCTTTCACTATAGGAACAAAAGAAGATGCAGATTTGGCCATTAAAACTGCTCTCAGAAAAGAAGCAGTCAGTGAAAAAATGGCTTCTGACTATGTTTCATATTTGCTTATATTTATCGCAAAGGAATATAAAAATAATGACATTGCTCAGCAGTTGCACATGAGCGCGTTACGTAACAATAACAGCAATCTCTTTGAAAAGGCAGGCGCTGACTCGGGTAACGACTCGGTTGCACAGATTGTTGATATCAATGCATTACGAAACCTTCTTGATGCTATGGCAAAAAATAGCGGACTCCCCAAGACGATTGTATATACGCTCAACAATGCAAATTACTACGAACTTGCAACAATGGTAGGTAACTTCTGGGGCGAAAACGGCGGAAATCTTCAGCTTGGCGCTGCTTGGTGGTTCTGCGATAACTATGAAGGCATAAACGAACAACTCCGTATGTTTGCAATAACGGGTCTTCTCGGCAAATTTAACGGTATGCTGACAGACAGCAGAAGCTTTACATCATACACAAGACACGACTATTTCAGAAGAATTCTTTGCAACTATGTCGGAAGTCTGGTGGAAAACGGCGAATTTGATTTATGCTCAGCAAAAAATATTGTCAAACAAGTTTCGATTGAAAATGCTCGTAAATTCTTTTCAATAAAATAAATTTTTGGGAGATATTACTATGAAATACACACACGATTTAACAGGAAAAACAGCGGTAGTTACAGGAGCAGGCGGTATTCTTTGTTCTGACTTTGCTTTTCTTCTTGCAGAAAACGGCGCAGAAGTTGCTTTGCTTGACTTAAATCTTGAAGCAGCTAAGCTTGCAGCGGATAAGATTACAGAAGCAGGCGGAAAAGCAATTGCAGTTCAGGCAAACTGCCTTGACAAAGAATCTTTGGAAAAAGCTAAGGATGAAGTTTTGAAAGCTTTCGGCAAGGTTGATATTCTTATCAACGGAGCTGGTGGCAACAACCCTAAGGGTACTTCTGACGATGAATTTTATACAGATGAAAGCGCAAAAGAATCAGTAAAATCATTCTTTGAACTTGACCAGAACGGTATTCAGTTCGTTCTTAATCTTAACTTTATGGGTACTCTTCTTCCCACACAGACTTTTGCTCCCCTTATGCTCAACAACGACGGCGTTATTATCAATATTTCTTCTATGAATGCATACAGACCCTTGACAAAGATTCCCGCATACAGTGGTGCTAAGGCGGCTATTTCAAACTTTACACAGTACCTTGCAGTTTATTTTGCAAAAGCCGGTATCCGTGTAAACGCTATTGCCCCCGGATTTTTCGTAACACACCAGAACAGAAGTCTTTTGTTCAACGAAGACGGCACACCCACAGCAAGAACAGGCAAAATTTTAAATGCTACTCCTATGGGCAGATTTGGCGAAGCGAGCGAGCTCGGCGGTACTCTTATGTGGCTTGTTGACAACAAGGCATCAAGCTTTGTTACAGGCATTGTAGTTCCCGTTGACGGTGGTTTCTCTGCTTACAGTGGGGTATAATTATGATAAAATATACACTCTCAGGCTTTGCTGATGAAATTTCTCCAAAGCTTGACGTACAGATTGCAACACTCAAAGAAATAGGTGTTAACCATATTGAAATGCGCTCGGTTAACGAAAAAAATATCGGTGATTTTTCTGTGTTTTTTGCAAAACGCATAAAGAAAAAGCTCGACAAAAATAATATCAAAATTTCAGCCCTTGGTTCCCCTATCGGAAAAATTGATATAAATGGTAACTTTGAAAAGCATTTCAAAAAATTCAAACACATTGTAAAGCTTGCAAAAATCTTTGACACAAAATATATCCGTATGTTTTCTTTTTATATTGAAAACGAAGAAACACACGATGAATATTACGAAAAGGTTGTTGCAAGACTTAAAAAATTGATTGAATATGCGAAAGAACAAGATGTAGTTCTTCTCCACGAAAACGAAAAAGGTATATTTGGCGACACACCTGAAAGATGCAAAAAGCTTTTTGATGAATTATATTGCGATTCTTTCCGTTGTACGTTTGACCCCGCGAACTTTGTTCAGTGCGGCAGTAATACGGTAGAAGCTTTTGATTTGTTATCAAACTACGTTGAATATATGCATATAAAAGATGCAAAACTTTCTGACGGTCTTGTTGTTCCCCCTGGAAAAGGCGACGGAAAAATAAAAGAACTTATGCAAAAGCTGTCTGAAAAGAATTACAGTGGCTTTATTTCTCTTGAACCACACTTGATGAAGTTTGCAGGCCTTGAAGCGCTTGAAAACGGAGAAAACCACTCAATTGATACAACGACAGCCCTTGACGGCGTAACAGCTTTTAAACTTGCTCACAGCGCTTTGTCAGACATTCTTTCAACAGTTGAATAAAAAAATAATGGTGGTATGGGCGTAGCCCATACCACCATTAATATTTAATAAGCTTTTAAGTATTCTGATACTATATCGCACAGTTCATCGAAAGAACATGCCTTGTTGACAGCATCGCGCGTTTTTGCAGCACCCTTTTCGCCCTGTATATACCAGGCAAGGTGCTTTCTTGCTTCCATAACGCCTGTATATTCGCCTTTATGACTTATCATAAGTTTTATATGCTCCATAGCAACTTCAAGTCTTTTTTCTATGGTAGGCTTTGTATATTCTTTGCCTTCAATTGCGGCTATGATTTCTTCAAACAAGAAGGGATTACCCATAGCCCCCCTTGCAATCATAAGACCGTCGCATTTGGTATATTCAATCATTTTTAATGCAGACTCAGCATTGTAAATACTGCCGTTTGCAATAACAGGTATTGAAACGCTGCTCTTTACCTGTTTTATAATATCAATATCAACAGGGTCGCGGTACATCTGCGCCCTTGTTCTTCCGTGTACGCATATTGCTTTGGCACCGTTTTTTTCTACTATCTGCGCTACTTCGACGGCATTTCTGCTGTTATCATCCCAACCTGCGCGTATTTTTACTGTAACAGGAATATTAACAGCATCAGAAACAGCCTTGACAATTTCTCCCGCAAGGATAGGATTTTTCATCAATGCGCTTCCGTCACCGTTACCCGCAACCTTGGGTACAGGACAGCCCATATTTATGTCAATACCTGTCGGCAGACAAGTGTTCTGACAAGCCTTGTAGTTGTTTGTCGCAAGTTTTTGAGCAGATTCAGCCATAATCTCGGGGTCACTGCCAAATATCTGTATAAAAAAGGGAGCTTCGTCTTCTGAAAAAGCGGCAAGTACGGCAGTTTTTGTATCGTTGTAATGCAATCCCTTTGCAGAAATCATTTCCGATACGGTACATTCTGCGCCAAAGTCGCGACATATTTTTCTAAATGCCCTGTCGGATACCCCTGCCAATGGCGCTAAAAATAGTCCGTGCTTTAATGAAATATCGCCGATTTTCAGCATCTGCATTCTCCCCTTTGTTTTTTAATACGTGTTATTATAGCACAGTTTTACTTCGTTTTCAAGAGAATAGAAATGTATATAAATAAAATACCAAACAACTATAAAAAATGTTTTTTGTTTTATCTATCCACTTGAATATTTGTTGTTTTATTTGATTGATATAAATAGAAATAGCTCTACCGAACCTAACTGTTCGATAGAGCTAAATTTTATACAATACAAAGAATTAAAACTGCTACAATAATAGCACCAATTACGCCCCCAAAAAACTATAACGTCATTATAATATCTAACAAAACTTCTTATGAAAATGCTTTTACAAGAGCCAAACAGGATGAACAATAATAATAACTTCCATATTTTGAATATGCATCATCGCCACAAATATAACATTCATGACTAGAATTATTACTGCTACCATAACTACTGCCATAACTATTATTATCAGCAGCACTTGACAAACAACTCATACAATACATTGCATCACCGTCAATATATTTATAACACTCAAGACAATTGTTTGAGTGAATTGTACAACAGTTGGTATCACCACTGGAAGCTATGTAATTATCGCAACCGGATTTTACACACTTAGTTGTAGGTGTTCCATATTTGTTTGTAAATGAACTGCTATAAGAACTATTTCCAGAGCTGTTCGAGTAATTGGATGAATTAGAACCATATGAATTTGAATAATTATTACTTGAAGAATAACTTGAATCACTTCCACTTGAGCACGAAACAAGCATGATACAAAGTAATAAAACAAAGCATATAATTCCCAACAACTTCTTTTTCATAATAAAGTCTCCTTATGAATAAAATTTATCTATCAAAATTATACTCATTTTGTTGAGTATTGTCAATACCTTAAGTATGATAAAATAATCTTAGGTGATGAATTATGATTAGTTATAAACCATTTTATGAAACTCTTTATAAAAAGGGATTAACCGAATATTATTTAATATTTAAACAAGGTTTTTCTGCTAATACTATCCACCGTATAAAAAAAGGAGAAGCAATTAGCACAAAAACACTCGACGCTCTTTGTTATGCTCTTGATTGTAATGTAAGCGATATAATAATATTTGAAAAAGAATAAGACGCAATTTAATTGCGTCTTATTCTTTTTTTAATAAAAAAACAACACCACAAATGTGGTGTCATTTCATTTATCTTCAAAATCATATGGCCTGCCGCAAATATCACGTTTTCCGCAATTTGGACATTTTAAATAACCTTTATTTTCACCTAAGGGATGTACGATTCTCTGCTTTGTAAAAAACTTATGTCCGCAGTTTGGACAAACAA
>JAZRPI010000003.1:0-1566 GCA_045649165.1 Eubacteriales bacterium
CTGCCAAGAGCCTTTATAAGCGTTGGTGCATATTCGGGACGGGTGTTTGTTGTCAATACGGTATAAACAAGCGCATCTTCACTGCAATAGCCGTAATATTTATCCTGCGCTTCGTCAAGTTTGGGAAGCGGTAAAATGCCGTACATTCCCCTTATCTTTTGGACGTTTTCTAAAGTATCAATATAGAAAAGTGAAGCTCCGTCTGAAAATAAATCAATAGCTCCCTGTCCACAAATGAGTCTTCCGTCGGCAAGTAGCGATTGCAATTTTGTAATAAAGCCGTTTAGCCTATCTCCGTTGTCAACAAGACTTGGATTAACACCAAGACCTGTATTGATAAACTTCATACCTGATGAAGAAAACAAAGCCTTAACCAAACTCGTTTCGGGCCCAGATATAGATGTCAATCCACCGTCTGCAGCATTACATATTGACGCAAATTCAAGCATTTTGTCAACAGTCCAACTTCCGTCTTTTACACTCGCGTATAATTTGTCGGTTATTCCGCACGAGTCAGTAATAGTCTTGTTAAAATATACACAACCGTAAGAAGCCGGAGTAATCGAACTTTTGCTTGCAACACAAAACTGTGAATTATTACCCGATGACTGTGTTTTTGATTCGGTAAAGAAATATTCTTCTGTGAATATATCACCATATAGCTGACTGATATTTGCAACCATATCTCTTGAACGCATATATCCTATCGATTTCTGCGGTACACACACAACGTCTGCATAAAACAAACCTGCATTTTTTGCCGCCAAAGCGTCACTCAGAAAATTTGCGTATGAAATAGTGCTGATATACAAATTACAGTTCAGTTTTTCAGAAATAAGTTCAGACTGAATTTTCAAAGCCCTTGAATATTCGGTTTCGTTTTCAGCATCCATAAAAAGCGGAACATCATCTGCAATTACAACAGTAAGATTTTTGCCTTCAAGGTCTTGTTTGCTGAAATTCTTTTCAAGGTTCTTCTCAGCCGCATTCTTTCCTTCTTCCAAAGCGTCTATTTCGGGCGGAAAAGTTTCTGTCGGTTTTTTTACAGTCGTACTAGCTTCGTTTTTGTCCCCCTTCGTCTTTGTGTTATTTATAACAACAAAACAAGACGTAAAAGAACCAAGACAAATCAGAAGCACAAGAAACAGTGTACATATCTTTTTTGACATCTGTTACCTCATTTATTATTTAATAGTGTATGTTGTTCCTTCTTTTGTATCTGTAAGGATAATTCCTCTTTCAGCAAGTTCATTTCTGATACGGTCAGCTTCAGCGTAGTTCTTAGCTTTCTTTGCTTCAAGACGGAGTGCAATCTGCTCTTTGATTTCTCTGTCAAGTTCGCTGTCAATTGACGTTTCTTCTTCAGCATCTTCTTTGTCAAGGTCAATACCGAGAATAGAGTCACAACGCATGATAAGTTCATATATCTTATTTGACTTTGTTTCAAATCTTGCCATATTCCAAACAACACCAAGAGCCTTAGGAATGTTAAGGTCATCGTTGATAGCTTCTTCAAATTCTTTAAGGAACTTTTCAAGGATTGTCTCGTCAACCTGACCGTCAGCA
>JAZRPI010000004.1:0-8818 GCA_045649165.1 Eubacteriales bacterium
ATTTGACGCTGATATGGATTTACCCGCTTGGTTTAATGACCTTGTTGCTCAGGGTATTATAAAATATCAGGCATAACTACACACAATGGATAACTGTGTTCTCTGCCCCAGAAAATGCAATATAGACAGAAGTAATTCTCAGGGTTTTTGCGGCTCGGATAACGTTATTAAGGTTGCAAAAACTATGCTTCATAAATGGGAAGAACCATGCATAAGCGGAAGAAACGGAAGCGGCGCTGTCTTTTTCTCAGGGTGTACGCTGAAATGCGTATACTGTCAAAACAAAGAAATCAGCCGCAAGGCAGTTGGCACAGAAGTTACTGTTAGTGACCTTGCCGATACGTTTCTGTCTTTGCAACAAATGGGCGCGCATAATATTAACCTTGTTACACCTACACACTATACAAGACAGATTATATCTGCACTTGATATGGTAAAACATAAGCTTGATATACCCATTGTATACAACACAAGCGGATATGAAAAAGTGGAAACACTCAATATGCTTTCGGGCTACGTTGATATATACTTGCCCGATTTTAAGTATTTTGACAGTGGTATTTCAAGCAAATATTCAAAAGCACCCGACTATTTTGACTATGCTATAAAAGCCATTGAAGAAATGTACAGCCAGGTTGGAAAATATACCGAAGACGAAAACGGTATGCTAAAAAAAGGAATGATAATACGTCACCTTGTCTTGCCGTCTTGCCGTCACGACTCGGTCAAACTTTTAGGCGAAATTAAAAAGATTATACCCATTGAAGATATAAGACTGAGTCTTATGAGCCAGTTTACACCCGACTTTGTTGATGATGAGTATAGTGAACTCAAAAGAAGAATTACGACTTTTGAATATAACTATGTGCTCGACAAAGCGATTGAAATGGGTTATCAAGGTTTCTTTCAGCAAAAAGACTCCGCATCAGCAAAATACACACCGGAATTTTGAATTATTCGAATAATATAATAGACTGAAAATAAAAAGAACACATTGAAATTCAATGTGTTTTTTTATTTATTCAGATAATTGTTTATATATTCCATTACTTGATTTTTCGGCAAACCAAGGGCAAATGCGAAGTCGCCCGCAATAAGATTTTCTGCCATAGTAAGATATCTTGTATCATAGGCTTTCATCTTCTTTTTCTGTTCTTCAACGATAATCTTAAATTCATTTACCGCCTTAATAAGCCAGAGCATCTTTGATTTGTCGCCACTGTTTACTATATCTTCAAACATATTAGCTCTTGCACGACAGTCGTCAATCCACAAAACTTCAACATTCTTTGACTCATCAATAATTCTATGAATTTCATCAACAGACAGCATTCTGTTCATTTCATTCTCAAGAGCTGAGTCTACGGGAACAAAAACCTTTGTATTACTGTCATATACCGACTGCAAGACATAGTACTCTTCTTTTCCCTGTCTTACAAAGTTCTGTACGGTTATATCCGCAATCTGACAAATGCCAACCTTACGATATGTAACGTATTGTCCTATACTGTATTTATACTTGCTGTCTTCAATCTTTCCCATAATCTATTGCCCCTAAAATCATTATGTCTACGACTATTATATCATAAAATCGACAAGATTTCAAAGGGTATTTTGTACAAAAATAAAAAAAGAATGTCCGTATTTTTCACAGACATTCCTTTGTTTACCTTCAATCTATCAATTGTAAAGGGGATATTTTTCGCAAAGCTTCTTAACTTCAGCTCTGATATAATCAGCCTGATTTTCAAAATCAGAAGCCGCAAGCTTGATTAACTTACCGATTATAACCATATCTTCTTCAACCATACCCCTTGTTGTAACAGCAGGTGTGCCGATTCTTACGCCGCTTGTAACAAAAGGACTCTGGGGGTCGTTCGGGATAGCGTTCTTATTGAGTGTAATATTAACCTGGTCAAGTCTGTTTTCAAGCTCTTTACCTGTAATATTAAAGTTGCGAAGGTCAACAAGCATAAGGTGGTTATCAGTACCGCCAGATACCAAGTCAAAGCCTTCTTTTACAAGTGTTTCAGCCAATACTTTCGCATTGTTGACTACCTGCTGCTGATATGCCTTGAATTCGGGTTTCAAAGCTTCTCCGAAGCATACAGCCTTAGCGCCAATAGTGTGCATCAAAGGACCGCCCTGTGTTCCGGGGAATATACCCTTGTCAATTACCTTTGCAAGTTCTTCTTTGCAAAGAATCAAACCGCCACGCGGACCACGGAGTGTTTTATGTGTTGTTGTAGTAACAATATCAGCGTAAGGAACAGGGCTTGGATGAAGTCCTGCTGCAACAAGACCTGCAATGTGCGCCATATCTACCATAAGGTATGCGCCGCACTTCTTTGCGATTTCTGCAAATCTTTCAAAGTCAATAATTCTGGGATAAGCAGATGCGCCTGCAACAATAAGCTTAGGCTTATGCTGCATTGCAAGTTCTTCTACCTTGTCATAATCAATTCTGTGTGTAATGTCATCAATTCCGTATGATACGAAGTTATATACAAGACCACTCATATTAACAGGGCTACCGTGTGTCAAATGTCCGCCGCAAGCAAGGCTCATACCGAGAACTGTGTCTCCGGGCTGGAGAAGAGCTATATATACCGCAGAGTTAGCCTGAGCACCACTATGGGGCTGTACGTTTGCGTGTTCTGCGCCAAAAAGCTTCTTTGCGCGTTCTCTTGCTATATTTTCTGTTACGTCAACACAGTGGCAACCACCGTAATATCTCTTACCAGGATAGCCTTCTGCATATTTATTAGTCAAAACTGTACCCATTGCGCTCAACACTGCTTCAGATACGATATTTTCAGAAGCGATAAGCTCAATACAATTTTTCTGACGGTCAAGTTCTTTTTCAATAGAATTTGCTACTTCTTCGTCATACTGTGAAAGAAACTCAAGATTTTCCTTAATCATTTTTCATATATCCTTCCTTTTTACATATAACATAGTCATTATACTATGCATTTACCCTTTTTTCAACCATATTTTTCAAACATTATAAAAAATTTAAAATTTTCGATGTTTACTTTATAGCATTATTGTGGTATACTATTGTTACAAGAAATTCAGGGAGGTATTATACTATGTACAATAAGAAAAATACAGATGACGTTCTTGCCCTTATATTAAAATTGCTTTTGTTCTTTGGCGCAATTGCCGCGGCAATTGTTACAGCTCTTAAGGTATATGAAAAAATTCAGTCAAACCGTATGCACTCACTCTATGGATGCTGTGATGATGAATACGACTACTGTGACTGCGACTGTGACTGTGACTGCGATGAGAAAAAAGATTTTGCTGAAACTGTTGCAGAAGTAACAGAAAAAGAAATCAACCCCACAGAAGAATAATAAAAAAAGATTCCGCCTGTATAATTAAAACTATACAGGCGGTTTTTTAGTATTGAAAATTAGTATAGTTTATGTTATACTATTTATATAAAGCAAAAACCGTTTTGGGAGTGATAATATGAATTTGCAGGAATCAGGTGAAATGTACCTTGAAACCATATACGTTCTTTCGCAAGAAAGAGCTAACGTAAGAGCTGTTGACGTAAGCGAACATATGGGCTATTCAAAGCCAAGCGTCAGCCGAGCTGTCAGCATTCTTAAAAATGCCGGTTATATTATTACTGACGAAAATGGGTATCTTGTACTTACTGAAAGCGGAAAGAACGTTGCAATCAGAACTTATGAAAGACACAAAATTCTCAAAGACCTTTTTATCCGTATGGGTGTTGACGAAAAGATTGCTTCTGATGATGCTTGTAAAATCGAGCACGTTATCAGTGATGAAGTATTCGAGAAAATAAAAAAATACTTTTTTGAGCTGTAAATAAATTTTACAGCTTTTTTATATTTTTTTATTATATATACTTTTTTATTCGTTTATGATATAATAAATTTGTAGTTTTCAAAAAAAGGGGGTAACAATTCTTGAAGCTGTCTAAAAAAATAATAGCTATATTTGTTTTGACTATATTCATAGCGCTTGCTGTATTTATAAATACAGATGCTTCTTATAATAGTCTTGGGATTCCCTTTAGCTCCGATTTGTATTATGGCAGAAACTACTTAAAAAGCCTTTCAAACTCAGCCCACCTTATTGCCGCATACGACGAAATAGCAAAGGGTGTTCAAAGTGGACAAGAAGATATACTTTTTACAAACAAAAATATTTTCGTTTCTCCGCAGGAAGCCGACTTTTTGTTGACTGTTTACCGTTTTGACAACCCACAAGCCTTCTTCGTTGAAAAATATCAGTACTACAACGCAGACCAGACTGGCTATTCATACGGTATACATATAGTATATGATACTGAACTCAATACCCCCGAAGCAAAAGCACAATTTAACAATGCATTAAATAGTTTTCTTGCAAAATGCAACATAAATTCGTCAATGTCACAGTACCAAAAATCAAAGATACTGCACGATAAAATGGCGGAACATATTACATATAAAAACACGAAGAATGCACACAACATATACGGTGCTTTGGTTGAAGCTAGCGCAGTGTGCGACGGATACGCTGAATTATATCAATACTTACTCTACCTGAACGGAATAAGCTCACACATTGCAACTGGCAAAAGTAACGGAGAAGGGCATGCCTGGAACCTTGTACGTATAGACGGCAAATATTACTATACAGACGTTACTTGGGACGACAGAGTGGATATGACTTACTACGGCTATTTCAACATTACAACAAAACAGATTTCCGACGACCATACGTTTGACAATAACGGATATACGTTACCAATATGTAATTCAAACGACGCATCATATTTTAATAATTCCAACGGACACGGAAGTATGTTTAATTCTTCGCCTGATATAAACGATTTTGTCAACCAGATTAAAAATCACGGTTCTGCAAGGCTGTTCTATTCGGGAGAAGGAACTTATGCAACAAGCTATCTTGACAGGTGGATAAACAGTAATCTGCAAACCATTTGCAAAAAACTTGGTTACAGTGGCAATATTGACTTGCAATACAAAAAAGCAGGTCGTGAATTAATTGCTTATGTAAAAGGAGAAACCGTTACTGTTTCCGGTGATGCTGATGGAAACGGAACTCTGAACAAAGCAGATGCGGTATATCTTCTTTATAACACCCTTTTCGGCGATGAAAGATATCCGTTAAGCTGTAACTGCGATTTTAATAGTGACGGAAAAGTAACTGGAAACGACGTAATATATCTGAACAACCGTATACTGTACGGTCAGCAAAAATATCCTATAAATTAAAAAACAAAAAACACCCGAAATAATTCGGGTGTTTTCTTTATTGCTTATTTTTCAAAGTTAACTTTGATAACAGCCATACCGAGCTCATCACTCATAGCGTAGAGTCTCATTTCCTTGGGTTCTTCTGCCTTTGAACGAACACCAACAGTAATCTTTCCTGCATACATCTTTCTTTCAGGAAGTGTTACTTTGTTGTGGTCGCAGTTGTCTGAGCCTGTACCGACAATGTCAAATTCTTCGTTTACAGAGAACTTAACAAAAGGAGCTGCATCGGGAACGATAAGTCCGTCTTCGTCAATACATTCGCAAGTAAACAAACCTACTTCGCTACCGTCTGCCTTAAATTCAAGGTCTTGTCTAAGCACGAGTCTGTGAGCTTTCTTTGTTGTCTTTCTTACGTGTTCTGCAACGTCTTTGCCGTCTCTTCTACCGATAACCTTAAGTTCGCCGGGAGCATAGAGTACGTTCCATTCGCCGTGACCGTATTTTTCAATTTCCTGCTTACCGAGTGATTCGCCATTCAGGTAAAGTTCAAGCTCATCGCAGTTTGTATATACTGTTACAACAATTTCTTCGCCTTCAAGGCCCTTCAAGTTCCAATGGGGAACGATATGAACCATAGGCTCGTCTGTCCAGTGAGAAACGTTCTGATAGAAAGCACCCTTCTTCTGCAAGAAAAGGTCAATAGCGCCTGACTTTGAGCAAAGCTGAGGCCATACAGCTTCACCTCTATGCTCAATAGAATCCCACTGATAGCCGCCCATAATGTAAGACCTTTCAGTAAAGAACTTCCAGTTCTTTTCGCGTCCCAAGAACCAGTGGTTTGTATCTCTGTCCTTGTCTCTGACTCTGCCGTAGTTGTTTGACTCAATGAGCCAGTCTCTTGTTGTACCTGTCGCACAGTTTTCTGATGAAAGAACGGGCTTATCGGGGTACATTTCGTGGACTTCATCATAGAAGCGGTGGTTATAGTTAATTGAAATTACATCACAATAGGGGAATACTGTTGAAAGCTGCGGGTCGTTTGACTGTGCACTTGTAATAATTCTTGTATTATCAAGCTTACGGATAAATGCCGCCATTCTGTTGTGAATACGGGGACCTTCAGCAGTCTTCTGATAGTATTCTTCGTTACCTGTTGACCAGAACACAACGCTGGGTCTGTTTCTGTCACGCATAACAAGTACGCGGAGCTGTTCAAGACTTTCTTCTGTTGACTCAAACCATCTTGTTTCGTCAAAGACAATCATACCCATTTCATCAAGAAGGTCCATTGTTCTTTCGCAGTGCATATAGTGGCAAAGTCTTACGCCGTTTGAACCCATCTGCTTGATAAGGTCGAGCTTATATTTTGCTACGTTTTCAGGCAATACAAGACCTGTAAGACCGAAGTCCTGATGCATACAAACACCCTTAATAAGCACTTTTCTGCCATTAAGGATAAAGCCCTGTTCTGCATCAACAGCAATTGTACGGAAACCGATTCTTGTAGAATCTTCGTCTGAAAGCTTGCCGTCAACGTAAACTCTTGTTACAACCTTGTAGAGATTAGGTGTTTCTGTATCCCAAATCTTAGGATTGTTTACTTCAGTAGAATATCTGAGTGTTGTCTTCTCTCTGAAAATAGCATTGCCTTCAGCCTTACCTGTTGCAACAACAGTGCCGTCAGCATCAACTATATCACTTTCAACTGAAATATTCTTGTCTTCATCATTGTCGTTTACAACAGTTGTCTGGAAATCAACTCTCCAGAGTGTATCGTTTACCTTTGTTGCAGGAGCATATACACCGTAACGGTCAATAGCAACGGGCTCAGTAACAACAAGGTCAACGTTTCTGTAAATACCGGCGCCCTGATACCACCAGCCTTCAAAGCCCTTGCCGTAAACGTAAATAGCAAGTACGTTTTCTCTGTCAAAATAAATATTATCTGTAATATCTACGTCAAATTCATTAAATGCTGAGAAGTTGTGCTTCATCAAGCAACCGTTAAGGTAGATTGTAGTTTCTCCTGCAATACCGCCAAACTGAAGAATAACTCTCTTACCCTGCCATTCCTGTTCTGCTTCAAAATGCTTTCTGTACCACGCGTTGTCATAAATAAAATAACCTGTCGCGCAGTTACCTTCTTCTGTGGGAGTCTGTCCGATTATATAGTCGTGGGGAACGTTGATGTTCTTCCAGTTACCCGACCTTAAATCAATATCTTTATAACGGTAATAGGGGTTGAATGCATCGTAATAACCGTGAGCTGCAGGACCTGTCTGCTTTCTTATAGTCTTTGACTGTGAATAAACAGGACCCTTGTCGTCATTTACCGGATAATTAACTTCAATATCACCCTTGTGGAACATCCACCCTTTGTTCAATGATATCACTTTACGCATAAACAATACCTCTCTTCTGTCAGTATATTTTTCGTTTTATTATAATTCAATGTCTTCAGCCGACATAACAAAGCCATAGTCGGCATATTCAAATATTTCAGCGTTTTTGTCTGTATTTATTGCAATAACAGTGCCTGACGATTGCATACCTACAAGGTGCTGAACAGCCCCCGATATACCTATTGCGATATATAAATCGGGAGAAACAATTTTTCCTGTCAGGCCTATCTGCGCATCATATGAAATAACACCGTGGTCAACAACTTTTCTTGATGCACCTATACCGGCTCCAATACTGTCGGCAAATTGTTTTATCTTTTCAAAAGAATTTTTCGCCCCGTGTCCAAAAGAAACGATTATTTTTTCTTTTGTATTTTCTTCCGTTCTGACTGTCGCCATAGTCGGCTGTGTCAGGCTTTTTATTTTTGCAATAATCTTGCCTGAAAGTGCAGGACGGTACATAAACAAAGTTTCGCCGTCTGTTTCAAGGCTCGTACAGTCAGCACAAAGTCCGAGTCCTAACTTTGCAGACACTCTACCCGCAATACGTTTGCTTTCAGGGTCAGTCGCCCAAAGAACAGCGTTAGGCTTTTCTTCTTCTATTCTTTTTGCAATATCTTCTTCGTTTGTAAGGTCAATAACGGTTATATCATCAGATACGCTTTTTGCAAAGTCCATAGGCTTGTTGCCTACTATCCATACCTTTTCCATTTTTGAAGAAGAATTAATATCAGAAACAATTTTTGTTTTCTCTTGCTTCAGTACACTTTCTATTGTACTTTTCAGTTCGGTTTTGTCAAGGAATTTACACTTACGCTTACCCGACTGGTTTTCAAACATTTCAATAACTCTTGTCGGAGAACCCTTGAGACCGCACTTTTCTGAATCAACACCTATATCAGATGCATTCCATATTTCCACTTCTCCCATTTTTGAAAACAGGCTGGGCAGTCTTAAATCGCAAACCCTTTCAAAAGTAACAAGGGCGGGTGCATTAGCTTTCACACTTCCCTCGCTTCGAGTCTTACAAACAACAGAGTCTGATATACTCTCTATTCCCATACATTCGGTAAGTAATGAGTAACCTAAAAGCTGTGAAAGCATAGGGCCTGTCTGGCCTGTATCGCCTTCCATTGTCTGACGGCCGCAGAAAATGTAATCGGGTTT
>JAZRPI010000005.1:0-5780 GCA_045649165.1 Eubacteriales bacterium
CAAGTGTACTGTCGTTGTACCTTACAGTAAGCTGAAACTGCGATATTGACGGAATAAAATAAACGTTACTTGCCGAAAATTTTCCGCCTTGCGAAATGTTATCAGGACGCTTGTAATAGTATACGTCAAAGTCGTCGGGAGTTTTGTTATATGCAGTTATTGATTGTTCCGTCCAAAGAAAAGTCTTTGAAAAAGACGTGTCTCCGGCAATAAAAATTCTGAGCAAAAGTGAAACAAAAACAGTAATACCAATCAGCTTCAAGCACAGCTTGACAGCCTTTTTTATTATCTTCCAAGGGGTAATCTTTTTTGTTCCGTATATAGCGTCATACCCGTTTTGTTCATCAGGGTCGGTATAATCGTCATAGTTATCGTATTCTGACATAATATAAACACCTTTCTATAAGCATTTATCATAACTTATATATTACCACAGAAAATGTTAATATTCAAGTATTTTTATTTAAACACTTGAAAACAAAGGGAGTATATGGTAGAATATTTCGGTAGATTAGAAAACAATGTAAAAAGGATATATAAAAAATGGAAAACACAATGCCTAAAAGAGTTTTTTCAGGAGTACAGCCAAGTGGTGTATTGACAATCGGAAACTATCTCGGCGCAATAAAAAACTGGAAAAAATTTGAAGCAGATGAATATGATTCAATTTACTGTGTTGTTGATATGCACGCAATCACAGTAAGACAAGTACCCGCTGATTTGCGCAGAAGAACTTATGAAATTCTCGCACTTTATATAGCTTGCGGCCTTGACCCGGAAAAGAACACAATGTTCGTTCAGAGCCATGTACCCGCGCACGCTGAACTTTCTTGGATACTCAACTGTTATACAATGTTTGGCGAACTTTCAAGAATGACACAGTTCAAGGACAAGAGCCAGAAAAATGCCACAAACGTTAATGCAGGACTTTTTGATTATCCTGTACTTATGGCGTCAGATATTCTTCTTTATCAGACAGGCATAGTTCCTGTTGGTATTGACCAGAAGCAGCATATTGAACTTGCAAGAGATATTGCTGAAAGATTTAATCAGGTGTACGGCGACGTATTTACTATTCCCGAAGGGTATATGGAAAAGAACGGCACAAAGATTATGTCACTTCAGGACCCCAAGAAAAAGATGAGTAAGTCTGACGAAAACGAAAATGCTTCTGTTGGTATTCTTGATGCGCGTGACGTTATTATGAGAAAGTTCAAAAGAGCAGTAACTGACTCCGATACAGTTGTAAGATTTGCAGATGGTAAAGACGGAATCAACAACCTTATGACAATTTACTCTTGCTTTACAGGAAAGAGCATGGAAGAGATTGAAAAAGAATTCGAAGGCAAGGGTTATGGCGATTTCAAACTTGCTGTCGGTGAAACTGTTGCAGACGGACTTGAACCTGTAAGAAACAGATTTAACGAGCTTATGGCAGACAAGGCATACCTTGAATCAATAATGAAGAATGGCGCTGATAAAGCTAATTATATGGCAAGCAAGACGCTTTCAAAGGTTTATAAAAAGGTTGGCTTCGTTCCCAAGATAAGATAATAAGAAAAAGGCTGTACAATTTGTACAGCCTTAATTTTTTATCTGTTTTGTCTGTAAATTTCAAATGCAAGAACGGTTGAAGCAGATGCTGCTGAAAGGGCTGCGGGGAAGTCTTTGCCGTATTCAATAGAAACTATGGAGTCGGCTTTTGTAAGGACTGAATTTGATATCCCGCGTTTTTCTCCGCCTACAATGAGAAGCAACGGTTTTTTCAAATCTGCATCATACATAGGTACGCTGTTTTCCATATCTGCGCATACGATTTTGTAGCCATTTTCTTTGAATATATCAATATAATTTTCGTCTTCGGCAATATATATATCCATTTCTTCGGAAGCTCCCGCCGATGCTCTGCAAACAACACCGGATGCACCCAGCCAATTTCTTTTTGAAAGGATAATGCCACTTACACCAGAAGCATACAGACTGCGTAAGGAATAGCCGAAATTATATGGGTCTTCGATGCCGTCTATGTTTACGTAAAAACCGTCTTTTTCGATACAGTCTTTGCTTATGTTTTTGTAAGTTCTGTCCGAACACACAAATGCAAGTCCGCCGTGACTGTTTCCAAGCGTAAGCTCGTCAATGGTTTCTTTGTCAACAAGGTTAAGTTCATACCCCTGTTCAAATGATTTTGCTTTGAGAAAAGAATATTCTTTTGGCTTTTTCTTTACCTTTTCTTTGTCATAGTATACGTAGAGAATTTTTCTGTTGGATTTTTCGCTAATAATACTTGAAAGAACGGAGCGGAAAGAGACAATGCCTTCAAATATGTTGCTGTTTTCAAATTTTTCGCGTTCTTTCATTATAAATTCTCCGTTTGTTTTAATATTTTTTCGTATAAATATCCTTCGCGTATACCGCAGGTTGTAACGTTTATTTGTTTAACAGAAAAGACTTCAAAAATTCCTATATAAGCTGATAAACCCTGTACGACGGTAGTAACTCTGTCGGGTACGTGTGTTTTTAAAAATTCCAAAACACCGCTGTCATACTTTTTTAGATAATCGTATAACAAAACGAGCTTATCATATTCCATAACAAAGGAATTTTCAAGAGAAAAATATCTATTATATAATTTATTAATTGCAAGGGCAGTTCCGCCAACAAGTATAGCGTTTTCTGTAATTGGAGTATTTGGAAAATACTTTAATACCGTTTCTTTTGAATAGTCATTGATTTTTTCAAAAGAATCAAAATCAAGTGAAAGGGAGAGTGAGCCGAAACCCATACTGTAACTGTCAGTCTTGTTCTGTTTTTCTATCTGTACTATTTCTGTACTTCCGCCGCCCATATCAAGCAGAATAGCATTATCGGGGAAGTCTTCCATTGTGTTTTTTACACCCATAAAACTAAGGAAAGCTTCATCGTTGCCTGAAACAAGGTCAATTTTCACAGAACATACGTCGTATACAGTATCAATAATCGTTTCACTGTTTTTACATCTGCGTAATGATGCTGTCGCAAATGGATAAAACTTTAATGCGTTTTGTTCTTTCGCCTGTTTTTGAAACGTTTTTACTGTGTTACAAAGCAGCATAAGTCCGTCTGAAGTGAGATTGCCGTCTTTTATGTAAGAAATGAGCTTTGCATTTACAACTGAAGAAAAAACTTCTTTTGCCTTAGACTCAGAACAATCGTATATTTTCATTTTTATTGTATTTGAGCCGATATCACATACAGCAATCTTCATATACAAACCCCTTACTTTTAAAACTTTTTTACATTATACCACACAATAAATAAAAAATAAATAAGTATCGTAAATTTCTGTGTCGGTTGACAAAATACAACAAAACATATAAAATAATTATATAAGCATTTAATTTAAAGAGGACTTTATGGCAATTTTTGATAGCATTAAGACGTCGGCTGACCTGAAAAAACTGAATATAAAAGAAAATGCAGTACTTGCGCGTGAAATCAGAGAAGAGATAATTGATACCGTATCAAAAAACGGCGGTCATCTTGCATCAAATCTTGGTGTTGTTGAATTGACACTTGCTCTTCACAGAGTGTTTGACGTTCCCAAGGACAGTATTGTTTTTGACGTCGGACATCAGTGCTACGTACATAAATTATTGACAGGCAGAAGAGAAAGATTTTCCACACTGCGTAAGCAAGACGGAATTTCAGGTTTTACAAACAGATTTGAAAGCGAATATGACGTTTTTGGCGCGGGACACAGCGGAACTTCTGTTTCTGCGGCTCTTGGAATTGCCGCTGCAAATAAGCTTAACGGTAGTGACGCATATTCAATAGCAGTAGTCGGCGACGGCTCATTGACAAACGGTATGATATATGAAGCTTTGAACAACTGTTCGGCTGACACACCTAACGTTATTATTGTTCTCAACGATAATGAAATGTCGATATCAAAAAATGTCGGTGCTATGTCAACTTATTTGTCAGAAGTAAGTAACACAAGAACGTATCTTCGTTTTAAGAATAAAGTATATGCTTTTTGTCTTAAGACAAAAGGCTTTGGAACTGTTATACTTGGTATAGGCAGATTTATAAAGAACGTAATCAAAAAACTGTTTACAAACAAAAACTATTTTGAATGTCTTGGACTCAAATACTTCGGTCCAATAGACGGACACGACCAGGAACTTTTAGAGCTTGTATTTGAACAGGCGAAAAAGAAGAAACGACCTTGTATTGTACATATAGTTACAAAAAAAGGTAAGGGATATAAGTTCGCAGAAGAGAGCGCTGACTCGTTCCATTCTGTTGGTGCATTTGATAAAGAGACAGGTAAAACGCCTGAGCCTAAGTACGACTATTCTGCAAAGTTTGGCGATGCTTTGGCTGACTTGGCAGAAAAAAATGAGTCTATCGTTGCCGTAACGGCAGCTATGGGACAGGGAACAGGACTTTCAAAATTCAGCAAGATTTTTGCTGACAGATATTTTGACGTAGGAATTGCTGAAGAACACGCAGTAACGTTTTCTGCAGGCCTTGCGGCAATAGGTAAAAGACCTGTATTTGCCGTATATTCAAGCTTTTTACAGCGCTGCTATGACCAGCTTATTCACGACGTTGCAATTCAAAAGTTACCTGTTGTTATAGCTATTGACAGAGCGGGACTTGTAGCGGGAGACGGAATGACACATCAGGGAATATATGACGTTTCTTTTATGAATGGAATTCCGGAATTTGAAGTATATTCGCCCGAAAACTATATGGATTTACAAAACGCTCTTGAAAAATGCGTAAACAGCGATTGTCCGACAGCAGTAAGATATCCTAAAGGATGCGAAAAGGTTTATGATATTAACCCCTATAACGACTGCGGCGACATAGCTTACACAACACTAGGTCAGGGAGATAAAAAAATTGCTGTCATTACTTACGGAAAAGTAACGTATAATACATATAGCGCGGCAAAAAAAGTATGCGAGAACAGTGACTACACTGTAAGAATTATAAAACTTTTGAAAATCAAACCCATAGATTTTGAAAAAGTATACTCTCTCTGTGACGGTTTTGAACAAATACTGTTTATTGAAGAAGGAATAAAGCACGGCGGTGTCGGTGAAATTCTTTCAGCAGAGTTTTCTTTAAAAAACAAAACAGTATACATTCATGCTATTGACAACCATAATAATTTTTCGGGTAACGTTGATGAACTTTATGAAAAGTTTGGTTTCACTTCCGAAAGAATAGCCGAAAAAATTATGAATATATAAGAATAAAAAATAACCCTTGTACGTATTAATGTACAGGGGTGTTTTTTTATGCTTTTTCAATCGATGATAAATTTTATATATCTTTTTTTGCGTGTGTCAGGCGGACAAAATTTTCCGCCGCCGCTTTCGCCTGAAGAAGAAAAAACGTATTTTGTAAAGGCAAGGAATGGCGATGCGTTGGCAAGAGAAAAGCTTATCGAACATAATTTACGTCTTGTCGCTCATATTGTGAAGAAATATTATACTTCAAATAAAAATCAAGAAGACCTTATTTCAGTTGGTACGATAGGGCTAATTAAGGCTATTGATTCTTACGATATTGAAAACGGTACTAAGTTTGCAACTTACGCCGGAAAATGTCTGCAAAACGAAATATTGATGTATTTTCGTTCTCAGAAAAGAACGGCGAATGAAGTATCAATAAATGAGACAATAGACGTAGACAAAGACGGAAATCCCTTGACTTACATAGATATTATTGCTTGTGAAGACACAATAGCAGACGACCTTGACATAAAGACCAAGAGCGCCAAG
>JAZRPI010000006.1:0-6262 GCA_045649165.1 Eubacteriales bacterium
GCTTTGTCAACGCGGACAACCATTTTTCTGTCGGATTTTATAAGCTGTTTTTTTATTTCGTTAACCTTTTCAAGCAGAATTTCTTTTGCTTCATTTTTGTCAAATACGCTTATGATACATTCACATTCACGCGGAATAGCGTTAGTTTTGTTTCCACCGTTAATCGAGATAAGATTAAAAGGTGTTTTATTGTACAGGTCAGCAAGAAGTCTGCCCATAACTATGTTCGCATTTTCTCTGCCTGAGTTTATATCAGTTCCCGAGTGACCGCCCGCAAGACCTTTTACCGTAATTTTCAAAGGTGTATTTTGGATTTTTAGCTGTTCAAATTTAAACTTAAGTGTACTGTGTATACCACCAGCACAGCTTACGATTGGGTTGTCAAGTGTTTCGCTGTCAAGGTTAATGAAAGATTTTGCAGAAAGAAGTGAATAATCAAAATTAATCGCGCCGTCCATACCCGTTTCTTCCTGTACGGTAAAAAGACATTCCAAAGCGGGATGTTTGGCTTCTTCGTTTGAAAGAACAGCCATCATAATGGCAACACCCGCGCCATCGTCAGCACCAAGAGTTGTTCCGTCAGCATACAGCCAACCGTTTTTTGTATAGAGTTTAAGTCCGTCTTTTTCAAAATCGTGGACAGTATCTCCATTTTTTTCGCATACCATATCGGTATGAGCCTGTAACAGTACGGCATCTTTGTTTTCAAAACCTACGGTTGCTTTCTTTTTTATAAGTACGTTATTATAACTGTCTTTGTAGTATTCAAGATTATGTTTTTTTGCAAATTCTACAAGGTAGTATGCAATTTTTTCTTCATTTGAGCTTCCGTGTGGAATAGCGCATATTTCTTCAAAATAGCGGAATAGTGGCTGTGGGTTATAGTCTGAAAGAATGTAATTCATATAAAACTCCTGTATGACGGATAATAGTTCATATTTACAGTAACATAATATTAGCACAACGGACAAAAAAGTTCAACAAGAAAAACAAAAATATATGCAAAGGGGAAATATAATTTTTTTGTACTAAAAATGTGAAATTATGCTTGACAAGAAAGAATAGTTATGCTATAATTCTGTGGTGTCAAAGTGAGACGCGGTAAAATGTACCCTTAGCTCAGCTGGATAGAGCAACCGCCTTCTAAGCGGTAGGTCGAGGGTTCGAATCCCCCAGGGTGCGCCAGAGTGTTTGAGACTCGCTTACGGCGAGTCTCAAAATTTACTCTTACATTTTACTTCTTCACTTTTACTTCAAATATGGTGGGTATAGCTCAGCTGGTTAGAGCGTTAGGTTGTGGCCCTAAAGGCCGTGGGTTCGAATCCCATTACTCACCCCATAAAAGAAAAGACCGTACATTTTGTACGGTCTTTTGTTTTTTGTTTGTACAATATTTGGGATTCGAAGGGGAAGCCGCTTCGCTGATAAATAATGAATAATTTTGACTTGATTTCTAATTTGTGCTATAATCTAACCAATGTAAAGGGAAGTGAAAAACAATGACAAAAATACTATTCGTATGCCACGGCAATATATGCCGCAGTCCTATGGCTGAATTTATAATGAAAAAGCTTGTAAAAGGCAAGGGAATATCCGGCAGTTTTTATATAGAGTCGGCGGCGACTTCTACTGAAGAACTTGGTAACGGCGTTCACTACGGAACTCGAAAAGTGCTTGATAAATATAATATTGACTATTCAAAAAAGAGAGCCAGACAGATTACAAAGCAAGACTATAACGAGTTTGATTATATAATAGGTATGGATAGATACAATATGCGTAATATGGCGCGTATTTTCGGCGAAGACACAAAAAACAAACTTAGTCTCTTGCTTGATTATACGGGAGAATACCGCGATGTTGCTGACCCTTGGTATACAGGCGACTTTTCGCAGACAGAAAGCGACGTTTTGCGTGGCTGTACATATCTTTTGGAAAAATTAACATAGTATTATTGAAATATATTTTTTTGTGTTATATAATTAAGTATATTATTACTTCAAGGAGTAATTTGGATTATGAAATTTGACATTAAGAAGATACTCAAAATATGCTTTTGCATATTTTTGCTGTTTCTTTGTATTCACTATTGGGACGGATTTATCTTGTTTTTGGGTAAAGTGATTTCAGCTTCATCTCCGCTTATTGTGGGGGCTGCAATCGCATTTATCGTAAACATACTCATGTCAAGGTATGAAAGTTGGTTTTTCCCTAAAAAGAAAACAGGCTTTATAGCTAAGGCAAGACGTCCACTATGTATGTGTCTTGCGTTTTTGACAGCAATACTTGTTATAGCGCTTGTCGTATGGTTGGTCGTTCCGCAGCTTATTTCGTGTATTCAGGTAATCATCGGCTTTGCCGCAAAGATTCCGTCATATATAAAAGAGTTTGTGAAAGAAGCTCAGGACTGGAAATTTATTCCGAAGAGTTTGCTTGAAAGCCTTGCAAACATAGACTGGGAAAGCAGAATAGGTCAGTTTGTACAGGTTGTTACAAGCGGAGTAGGCGACTTTGTAAACACCGTTGCAAAGACCTTGCTTGGTGTATTTTCGGGTGTTGTAACAGCTATTATCGGTATAATATTCTCGGTTTACTTGCTGCTTGACAAGAACAGACTCAAAAGACAGTTTACAAAACTTTTTCAAAACTATCTGCCTGAAAAGGTATATAAAAAAGTATTCTATTTTTCAAACATACTCAACGATACTTTCAGAAAGTTTATCGTTGGTCAGCTTACTGAAGCATTAATACTTGGTATTCTTTGCACAATCGGTATGTTGATTTTCGGTTTCCCTTATGCAACAATGATTGGGGCTTTGATAGCGTTTACAGCTCTTATTCCTGTTGCGGGTGCATATATAGGTGCATTTGTGGGAGCTCTTATGATTCTTACCGTTTCGCCTGCAAAGGCATTGGCGTTCTTAATATTTATCGTAATTCTTCAACAGCTTGAAGGAAATATAATTTATCCGAGAGTTGTTGGCTCGTCTATCGGACTTCCGGGACTTTGGGTGTTAGCTGCAGTAACTGTTGGTGGCGGATGCTTCGGAATTCTTGGTATGCTTATCGGTGTTCCTTTGACTTCGGCATTGTATAGGATTATACGCGAGAATATTGAGAAGAAAGAAGCAGATAAGAAAAAGGCGCAGAAAAAGTCAGCAAAAGAACAGCAAAAAAGTCAGGATATTCCATTGACAACGGATAACAAATAAGATATTATAAAAATACAGACAATATATTAAGTGAGGTATACAAAAATGGCAGAAGAATTCATGGGCGATGAAATTTTCACATTGACAGACGAAGAAGGCAACGAAAGCGAATTCGAACTTATTGCAAGTCAGGAAATTGACGGTGTAACATACGTTGCGCTTGTTCCTTACGTTGAAGAAAACAAGGACGCAGAAGAACAGGAATACGTTGTTCTCAAGCTTGAAGCAGACGAAAACGGCGAAGATTTGCTCGTTACTATTGATGATGACGACGAATTTGAAAAGGTAGCTGAAATTTTCGAAGATATGCTTTTTGACGAAATCGACTACGACGCAGAATAATTTTCAAAAACAGTTTATTACGTATTTTGTTGCATACAATAATAATATCCTGCTATGTTTGTGATAAACGTGTAATTAAACCCACAAAACATTAAAGGAGCTTGGACTTTCGGTATGGGGAATGCAGACCTCCCTTTGTTTGCCTGAGTTTTATGCCACGCATACAAAAGGACGTTGGAAGCACAAACTATCGAAGAGAGCACCGCCTTGCACATGCAGGGTTGCTTAATTCCCGTTTACACGGCCCGGTGGGGCTTATAAGGCACTCGGTTAAAGAAATTTAGCCGAGTGTTTTTTTATAAAAAAATAAAGCTATCCTTTTTCAAGGATAGCTTTTTGTTTTGTTGTTTATTTATCGTTTTTGAGAAGTTCTGATGCTGAAGTTGCAAGACCTGCAAGAGATTGGATTTCACTCGGAATAATAATCTTTGTTGCATTTCCGTTTGCCGCCTGAACAAAAGCTTCAAGACCTTTGAGAGCAACGATTTCTTTTGAGGGGGATGCTTCGTTAAGCATCTTGATACCTGTTGCATTAGCTTCCTGAATCTTAAGAATAGCTTCAGCTTCGCCGGCTGCTTCAAGTACCTTTGTTTCTTTTATAGCTTCAGCTTCGAGAATAGCTGCCTGTTTTTTTGCTTCTGCTTCAAGAATCATTGACTGCTTACGGCCTTCTGATACGAGAATCTGTGAATTCTTTTCGCCTTCCGCTTTGAGAATAAGCTCACGGCGTACACGTTCAGCCTTCATCTGCTTTTCCATAGCGTCCTGAATTTCTTTGGGCGGAATAATGTTCTTAAGTTCAACACGGTTAACCTTGATGCCCCAAGGGTCAGTAGCTTCGTCAAGGATAGCTCTCATTTTTGTATTGATGATATCTCTTGAAGTAAGTGTTGCGTCAAGTTCAAGCTCGCCGATTATATTACGAAGTGTAGTAGCTGTAAGATTTTCAATAGCTGCAATTGGGTTTGTAACACCGTATGTGTAGAGTTTGCAGTCTGTAATCTGATAGAAAATAACAGTGTCTATCTGCATTCTTACGTTATCCATTGTGATAACGGGCTGGGGCGGGAAGTCTGCAACCTGCTCCATAAGAGTAACTCTTTTTGCAACTCTGTCAATGAAAGGAATTTTGATATGAAGTCCTGTCGTCCACGTTGTATTGTATGCTCCGAGACGTTCAACAACAAAGCCATAAGCCTGCGGAACAATGTGAATGTTACTTATTATCAAAATAACAAGAACGATAATCAAGCCGATAATAAAACCTGTCATAATATTTTCTCCTTTTTTAAAAAATATATATTTTATTGTTTTTTAACACATATAAGCTTTACGCCACGTATTTCTTTAACAATTACAAGTTCATTCTTTTCTATACTTTCCGAATTGTCATAGGTTAATGCAGACCATTCCTTGCCGAGTACTTTTACAGCTCCCCTGTTTTCAAGGTTGCATATTGTTTCGGTAACGATAGCTTCCTGTCCGATAACGGTATCAAGGTTGGTCGGAACAACACCCTTCTTTTTGAAAAGTTCTTTGAATATGGTTTTTGAAAGAACAATGAGTGTGAGCGCTACCAAGAAGAAAATAAGCACCTGAAGCCAAATTGCAATTTTGATAGGCAAAAGGGATATAAAGATTGACAGCACCCCAGATGGTATAAACCATATTGTAACAAGGTCGGCGGTTACACTTTCAAGACCTATTGCGGCAAGGGTTACAGCAGCCCATATATAAGGCATATATTCGAGCATAAAAAGACTCCTTTCTGCATAAATATTTCATCAAATATATTATATCATATTTGGGAAAAAATGTAAATATATGTATAGTTACGAAAAAGGAACGTCAAATTTAGTGGTAACATACAATTTTTGTCAGGTGCATAAAATTTGTTGACAAAACAGATATGGTTTGTTATAATTGGGAATAAAGTCACATATCTATGAAATATAGGTAAGAAAACACACAAAAACAAAACGCAAAGAATGGAGTTTTTATATGTTTGAAAAAGTAAAAGAATTGTTGGAAGAATCTCTTCAGATTAATCCCGAAGAAATCACACTTAAGAGTGAGCTTGTTGGCGACCTTGGAATCAATTCACTTGAACTTGCAGACCTTGTTCTTACTTGTGAAGAAAAGTTTGATATTGAAATCAAAGATGAAGATATCCACAAGTTCGTTACAGTTGGTGACGTTGTAAGCTACCTTACAGAAGAAGTCGGCGAATAATTTTGAATTCTTTTATGGACAGCGGACTGTAAAACGTCGGCTGTCCTAATGCTTATTTTTGATTGTTTTTCTTATATAATTTTATCCCGAAAAATGAGAAATATGATAGAATGGGTATATATTTTGATAAAGGGGAAGTATAAATGGTAAAAGCGTTTATTGTATGCGTAATTATTCTCTTTATATGCTTGTTATTGTGGGCTATGTGGGTAATTTATTCACGTATAACCGCAAACAAAATGATGCGCGAAGGAAGAAACAAAAAGAATTTTGCATATAACTATCTTTCAATGCGTTTCAGCAGACTGAACACAATGAAAAATATCAAGCTTATTATAAAAGACCGTAATGCTGTCGGCGGCAAATACGTTGCAGATATAGGTACAGTCTTTGTAAACAGGGGCGGAATATTTGTTGTTGATACAGTTTATGGTTCAGGTTACGTTGACGTTGAAGAAGGCGGTGTATGGAGCCGT
>JAZRPI010000007.1:0-18209 GCA_045649165.1 Eubacteriales bacterium
TACGCAGTAAGCTGATATCGTTACTTTCCTTTAACATTCTTTCAATTTCTTTCATAAGCATTTTCTTTTCCATAATTTTTCATCCTTTCGCTTTTTTGTGATTTAATCATACAACCAAATCACGAAAAAATACAGATGCAAATTTGAAAAATGCGGTGCAAATTTGCCAAAGCACAACAAAAACAAGGTATCAAGTTTGATATTTTTGCATATCAAATTTGATTTAAACCGCATAAAATAAACAAATTTAAGGAGTCAAAAATGAACGCAAAACAAGTCGCAGAATATTTAACCGCATTACGGTTGAAATCAGGTCTAACCATAGAAGCAATCGCCGAAAAGAGTCAAAGGTCCGAGTCAACCATCAGAAATTTATGTTCCGGCAAATCAGAAGACCCTCGTGTAGACACGGTAGCTCCTATAGTTTACGCACTTGGTGGCTCAATGGATGAAATGCTGAATCCGGATAAGAACAAAGACGAAATAAAAGAAACTTCTATTATAACAGTTAAAGAAATATACGAAGACCAATTTGCAAAACTTAAAGAGTCATACGATGACCAAGTTGCCAACATTAGAGGTCATTACGAACAGCACCACCACGATCTTGTAGAAAACTTTGAAAAAAGACTTCACGATAAACGCGAAATCATTGAAATGCAAAAGAAAGAAATGCGTTCTAATAAAATTGTGGCTTGGGTTTGCGGTGCGATTTTAGTTATGTTGCTAATTTTCGAGGTTATGAATCCAAATCTTGGTTGGATAAGATTCTAAGAAAGGTTGTGTATGATAAATGAAAAAAGCGTTGAAGGTCATAGGAGAAGTTGCACTTTGTGTTTTAACTTGTGCTGTTTCATATTGGATTTTTAGTGCGATTGTAAATAGTGAAATGCCTACTTTTTTGAAATGGTTTATTTTGTAGTATGAATTTTTTCCACAAATAATTATAAAAAGGGGATTTAATATGAAACTTTTACGAATCATATCATTAATTCTTGTTCTTGCCCTAACATTATCATTCTTTTCAGCTTGTTCCACAGAAAGCGAAACAGAAGAATCGCATTCAGAAGAAGAACTTGTTATCAAAACACGCACAGGCGAATGTTATCACTACGAAGGTTGTTGGACCATTGCAAACAGTAAAGGTACGGAAACAATAACCAAAACCGAAGCTATAGAAGATTATGGTTTAAGAGCTTGTAGCCAATGTTCAGAATAAAATCAAAATAAAAAAACAACCCCGGTACGCCAATACCGAGGATTGCAATAAATAGAGTGCATATCGATATACACCCAAACACAATAATAGTATATCATATAGCACATCTATTTGTCAACCTTATTTTAACAAAGGAGTGCATAATATGAAAAAAAGATCAGACGGAAGATGGCAAAAATCAGTCTTGCTTCCAAACGGAAAGAGAAAGATGTTTTATTCCACGGCATCTACGCAAAAACAGGCTGAAGCAGACATAATGAGAAAAGTAATGACATTTAAAGATGTTGAAGAAAAAGGTTTGCTTTTTTCAAATGTTGCAGAGAAATGGGAAGAAGAGCATATTCCAAAACTTGCTGTTAGTACTGCAGAGAGTTATCAATCTCTTATAAACTTCGCAAAAACATATTTTGATGGAATATACATAAAAGATATAATGCCAATTAACATTAAACAATTTATGCAGAAAAAAATAAAGCTCGGATATTCTGCAAAACGGGTAGCACATCAGATGTCTGTGCTTGGTATGATTTTAAAATATGCCTGTGTCGAAGGATACATCGAAGAAAATCCGGCACAATATATTGCGATTCCAAAAGGACTTCCAAAAACACCACGAAAAATACCAAACAAAACAGACATAGAAATTGTTCAAAGTTTCACCGATACACAGTTCGGCCTGCTTGCGTTTACAATATTGTACTTAGGCTTAAGAAAAGGCGAAGCTCTCGCACTTGAATTGCAAGACATAAATTTTGACGAGAATATCGTTTGCATAAACAAAGCCGTATCTTTTAAAGGAAACAAACCTTTTGTAAAAAGCACAAAATCGACAGCAGGTGACAGATTCGTTGTGTTGCCTCAAATCTTAAAAGAAAAATTCCAAGAACAAAAAAACGGTTTATTATTCCCCGGAAAGTACGGATATATGACACACTCCGAATTTCACACAGGTTGGATAGAATACCAAAAATTAACAGGGTTAAAAATAACGGCACACCAACTTCGTCATGCATACGCAAGCTACATTCTACATGACTCAAAAATTGACGTCAAAACCGCTCAATATTTAATGGGTCACGCAGATGTATCCACCACGCAAAACATTTACACCCAAATAACAGAGCGAGCTTTATCAGATGCACAAACACTTATAACTAATCACATAATTAGTCAAAAAGTAGTCAATGCATCTGAAACGCACTAATAAAGCCAAAAGTATAGGGTTCGACTCCCCGGTGGTTCACCAAACGAGAAACCGCATAATTGAGCCAAAAACGGCTTGGTTATGCGGTTTTTCTATGTTTCAGAATGTATCAAAATGTATCCAAATATCCTCAAAAAGTTAGTCAAATTTTAGTCAAAAGTTAGTCAATATTTTTCACATATTCAACATCTGACGAATCCACGCAACTTTTTCTACATATTCCTTATGTGCCTTTTCCCACTTCTCCATCATTTCGACAGGTGGTGTATACACTTTAGAAATTTCGTGTACTTGTTCTGTCGCAAATTCGTGTATAGTCATCGCGTGCCTTAACTCGTCGTGTGCCATTTCTTTATACTTATTTGCTTTTGCCATATCGTTCCATACTTTATGTTCAACATATTTTTCTGCATAGTCTTTAGCACCCTCAAGTTCTTCTTCGATATGCTCAACATATTTCTTAATGATTGTCATTGCCAAATCCCTCCCCGGTAATCATACTGTAAAGGACATCTACGTCTGAAGGAACAAAGGTAAGTTTACCAAACATAGGAAGTACCATTTCAATTTTGCCTTGTCTTGAAATTTCTCTCTTGATATCTTTGGCAAGACCATCAACATCAACTTTGCCATCGCAATCAACAAAACCAAAAGTCTTTATATAGCTGTTTCCGATTATTTTTTCTTTAAGTTCTTTTTCATTTGCCAAAACTCTTCCGACTATGACTCTTGCGGCAAACTCCTGAAGTTCATTCATTTGAGTATAAACTTCACTATCGATATATTTGGTAATTCCGTGCAAAACTTTTTCAAATTCGCATTTCATATAATCACTCCTTTTTAATAGAAAAAGGGCGGTATTAAGCCGCCCCATTTTTTATGCTCCGGTTGTTGGAGCGGTAGGTGCAGTCCAAGAATTGTACTGCGGCATAGGCTGCGGACATACATTGGTAATCGGGATGATTGTCTTTGTCAACGCCTGCAACTGTGCAACCTGACCACTAATGCAATTCAATGTAGCGGTATTGGTTGCATTGTAGACATTCTGTTGGCAAATCTGCGATTCTACGCAAGCAAGCTTGCCGTCTACATACTTGTACAGTTCAAGAATCTTACTGTCTGTGTAGATGTTACTGTCACGAAGCTTTACTTCTGTTTCAAGCTCTGCAATTCTCGCGCTCTGTTGTGCTTCATAGCGGTTAACGAGATGTTCTTCGTGACCACAATTTCTGTTGCCACCAAACAAACCGCCAAGACCATTGCCATTCAGCAACCCCAATGCGGTACCGGCGATGCCGAGTCCGAGACCAGCTCCTGCTACGCCTTTAGATCCATACTTGTTTTCAAGTTCCATAAAACTACCTCCTTTTTAATTTTTATATATAAACGCACCGCGGATACGTTTATTTCAATTTCGTTTAATGTGACCTAATTCTGAAAGCCTCAACAGTATTCTGTATGCGGTTTCAAAATCAAAAGCGGACAATATTTCATCATTTTTTATCAATTCAGATATATTCATACAAAATTCCCCTTTCCTCGACAAAATTATAAAAAAAAAGAGCGACTTACTCAATAAAGTAAATCACTCTCTTTTAGATGAATTTCAAACGAATTTTATAAAGTTTTTATATGTTTTTGAACAACTGTTTTTTAGCTTTTTTTATGCGTGTCTGACAATGTACCACAGATAGGTCAAACTCTTCAGCCAATGGCTCAAAATGAATGCCGTCAAGCAATCTTCTTTTCAGCATCCGTCTGTCAACCTCGTTATGCACCCAACTGTCTATAAGCCGTTCCCAATCTTCACGACACATGGAATCAATAAGTTCTCTTTCTGTCATACGCTCACCTCATAACAAGCAAAAGCAGATAAACGCCCAAACAAAATTAGAAATTCCTAAAACAATCTTAAGTCTGCGTTCTCTCTTGTATGCTTCGTGCATTCTGTATTCGTGTACAACATAAGGAATCCGTGCCATTTCATTTTTCAAATTACATCACCTCTTATTATTAGTATATCAAATTCCGACCTCGTCTTATCACGGATTTTCGAAATTTAAATATATCAACGAAAATTAATTGTAAATGTTTATATTTAATAAGGAAAAAAGCGATGGATTTTACTCCACCGCCTTTTAGTTATTCTTCTTCGAACTTGTCGATTATCTTTTGATAACCCTCAAATGCTTTTTTTGTTTTTTCCGAATCGTCACCGTCTTTTATTTTCTGCTCATACTGTTCAACAAAATATTTTGCTTTTGCATAGTCGGCGGCATCCGAGTAACAGCCGTTTACTTTGCGTACTTTTTCTTCGTCAGACATCTCGCTCCAAGTCAAGTATCGATATCTTCCTGTTTCAGAATCTTGTGTCCTATACGAATTTTCATCGGACATAAGTTCCTGAATGAGTTCGAAAGCCTTTTGACCTCTTACTCTTTTAACATCTGCAAATTCTTCAGCAGATAAATATTTGTCTTTTCCGTCCTCTTTGAATTTTTTGCTTTGCGAAGACGGAAGAACTTCGTTGTTGCCTGTAGCTTCATACAGCCGTTTGAGTTCTTTGTCAACCTCTGTATATTTGGTTTTGGAGTAGTAGCCGGGCGAAGCTGTGTTTTCAAGAACTCTTTCCAACATACCACCATACTCTTCGTCTCTACCCCAATCATCAACTGTCGGAGCATACAAGTAACTTGCACCAGGTATTTTGCTTGCAACCTGTCCAATAAGTCTTTGGAAAATAACAGGCACATCACTTGATTTATCCATATAATAATAGCTTCGTTTATTCTTATCAATTATTCTTGATATCTGACCTCCAATGGTAGGCAATGCTTGTGTTACATAACTTGACATAGCATTGTAGATTACGGATTCAATTGGTGACGAATCATTGTAATTTGCCGCTTCAATAGCATTGTTCCATCCCGAAAAAACAGATAATTCAAGTAGAGGTTCTGTAAGTCTCGACAAAGCATTAAGAGTGTCCGCGGCACTAAAATCGTCTTGTGTAAGATTGTAAAGTTCGGAACCAACAAACAAGGACATAGAAGAAGGTACCATCCAATCGATTGTGAAAGAGCGTCCTCCGATTTTAATGGCATATGATTGCTCACCCGCCAATTTATCGAATCTACTTTTCTTCTCGTCTTCATCCTCGCCGCCAACCAAAATGCCAAGACTTGTAAGTATATACCCCACACCCATAGCAAGTGTACCAGTAATGTTTTTTGAAAAAGAATCAACAATTTCGGCTGTTGTTATGTCAGCACCCATACGCTTTCTAACAACATCCACCACACTTGTAACAACGCCTGCAGGAGAATAATAATAGCCTTGCTTCGCAATATTCATAGGTGTCTTTACAAATGGAGAAATACCTTCAGCAATAAACCCTAAAACTTTCTTTGGTATGCTTTTGCTATCTCTTAAACTCTTTATACCTGCACTTAAAAACTCGGCAATAACATTTGCATCTCTGAATGTTGCAATTTGCGCTTCTTTAACCGCAAGTCTACGCAACTTATCAAGTTGGTTTTTGTTAAGTGAATTGATGTCAATGTTTCTTGCGGTAATGAGTCTTGCAAGGGCATCTTTGTAATGGAATTTCAAGAACTTCATATCAGCTTTTTCCAAGCCGTACCAACCAAGCACTTTTTTTGCACGAGGATTTTCAATGCCGTTGAAAGTAGCTTTTCTCCATCCCTCAATGACTTTGTTTTTGAATATTCTTCTCTTGTCTTGGATGTCGCCCGCGGTTGTATATTTAGCATTGATACCTTGCAACATTACTTCAACTTCTTTTTTGTTGACATCCTCTTTTGCAAACTCTACAGCTTTAGCATTTTTTCGAAACGATTTGCTTCGTTCTGAACTGTCCATTACTTTTGCTTTCTCAAGACCGGATTCAATTGTTGCCGCAATATAGTTTTTAATTCTTACAGCACCTGCAAAGGATAAGTTGCCCGAAAGGTTTTTAATTTGTGTTTTCGGATTACCGAGCATCGCAAGATATCTCCACGAATCCCACTTTTCTCTAAACGTCACAGGCATTTGGTCTGCGATGTTTTGACAAATCTTATCGTATACGGCATTTCTCTTTTCCTCATCCTTTTCGGTCAAGAATTCTTCCATAAGACCTTCGTCTATTTTGATGCCCTTAAATTTGTTACCAAGCTTGTCTTTGAATTCTTCTTCCATCTTTGCAACAGATTTTTCAAGATAATAAAGTTGTCCGTCAGGCGATAAAGTTTTAACCAATCGTGCCAATTGGAGCATTCTACCTGCGTGTGTTTCAACAACCGCAAGTTCTGATGCAAGTTTCATTGCCGTTTTCACATCTTTATTCGTTACACATTGACGATACAATTCAACGCCCATTGCATAAGTATCTTCATCCACTTTGCTGTTTGTTCTCATGATGTTGTCCCAATGTTGTAACGCACCTTTGAAACCAAGTTCTTTAATCTTTTCCATTCCATTTCGATGTGCATCTTTGTTGTGCACAACCTCGTGTGTCATATCACCATTAAGAATAGCTTTTTCAAATTCAGAAACATATTCTTCCGGAGTAATTCCTGCCTCCATAAGTGTTCTTGCGTGTTGGCTTACAACTTTATCTTCGTTGATTTTTCTCGGCACTTTAACATCTCTTGCAGGTTTTTCACCTTTCGGTATTGTTCCGTATTTCTTAATGGCTTCATTCCACACATCTTCAATGTCAAGAAGACCATCGGTGTCAAGAGCGTAGCGGATGTCATTGTTTTCAGGGTTAAATCTCTCACTTAAAGGAATAACTTTGCCATTATCATCATATGTTACCGTGTCTGCGGACTTGATTTGATTGGAATCAAAAACAATATAGTGTGTTGTTCCCGAATCCATACCATTCATATTCCTAAACTTGTAATACACCGATGTATCAATAATTCCGTCAAAGCCAATTTCTTCAAATGCAAGTCGAATAACTTCGCTAATAGCTAAATCTCCATTTTCGTCAGAAAGTTCATCAACAATGCGCTCTTTTATAACTTTAACAGCATCAGAAGCATACATTCCGCCATCGTAAACATATTCATACAAAAAGCTAAAATCTACATCGTTATACGCATAATCGTATGAATTGTTTTTCAACGCCTCAATGAAGTCAACCAATAAACCTTCAGGCTCTCCGTATTCGTCATATTCCTTGCTATACTCTTCAGTAAAATCAAGGAATGTGCCTTTCTTGTCAGGAGTGATGTAAACAGGATTTTCCATATTGAGATATGCAGTAATAGTATTCGGCTCACTTGTGATAAACCTTTGCCTTGCTATTTCCTCTCTCTCTTCATAGGATAAGTCTGAATATTCATCTTCATACTCTAACTTTTCTGCCATACGAGCAATTTTGTTTTTCAAGTCGGGGCCTTCTTCGTTGGCATAGTTTTCATCAACATCATATTCATTTGAAGTAAAGTAGTAGCCTTTCCCAAAATCACCCTCAATGTTAGCAAATTGACGGTCAAATACAGTAAAATCATTTACTGTGCCATGGTAAACCAACCTTAGTTTTCCATCACTACTGCGTACTTTACTGTTCGGAAATGCTTTTTCTGCCGCATCTTCTACCATTTTTGATGCACTTTCCGTATCTCCGCTTTCAACGGCTTTTAAGTAATCAGCATCCACGCCCCCTGCATCAATGCTTTCCGCATATGTTGAAGGACTGTAGCCTTCGGCAGATTCATTGCCGTACCAATAGTCTGAAATCACATCAATGTATTTGTCGATATATTGGTTAATGCCAGACATTACATCGGCAACAAATTCTTCCCAAACAGCATCCATATCGCCTTTATATAAAGTTTTATAATAGGAATATCTGCTCTTGGAAAGGATGTTCTTTTTATCGGCTTCGGTTAAGTCGTTGAGGATTGTTTCCTTGATAGATTGAATTTCATCTGTAGACCACTTTGAATGAACGGTTTCGTGTTTGAGGATTTTCTGCGGTGCGGTATATCCATCGTATCGAACAAGCAGTTTAGTGCCGCCTTTTTTACTTATACCGTTAACAGAAAACTCGTCTTTGGTATCAAACTTTATTCGTGCGTTACCGAGGAAGAAACCAAGTTCAATGCCTTTGCTCTTTGCATCCTCAACCATAGCCAACATATCATCGTTGTAGGCTTCAGTTTTTACAAGAGTGTATTTATTTTTTCCTTCAATTACTTCTTCGGCTTGTCCTTGTTTAAGAAGCTCTTCTGCGAAGCTTTGGCGTTCTTCTGCATCTCTTCCTTGATTTTTTTGTTCAAAGCTTGAAATTCTTTCAGCTTGCTTTCGGGTACTCTCATCACTTCTCCGTCTGCTGTTTCCAGATAATAAATCGTTTCTTGCTTGCTCATTATTATTTACCTCTCCTTCTTCTGTTGAGTATATTGCTTGCCCTTCATAAAGTACAGAGTCTTTCATTGAGTCGGTGATTGGCATTGACCAAGCTTCGGAATTTATTTCTTCTTGTATTCCGAATAGATTTTTGATGACATTTCTAAAAGCTTGGCTTCCGATAAATTCGGGTGATTTTCCTTGCAGAACTGAAGCATATCCAGTATCGATTCCTCCGACTCCAAGTCCAGCATTGTTATTTTCCATATCACGCTTTTCTTGCAGCCAATTGCCTTTAAATATCGCATCAATAACTCTCTGTTTTTCGACAGCACTTGTTTCACTTTCTAACACCTCCACCGCTCTTATCAAAAGTTCTAATTCTAATCTTGCATCATCGCCACTCGATTCATACAAAATAGTCGGATTGTCTACAGATTCTGTGCTATATATAACAAACAAATCTTTTCCGTTAAGTCTGCCTTTATACCAATTAGCTGTATCAGTAATCCTCGTTGATTCACGTTTTCCTGCTTTGCGAACCCATTCCGTAACCAATTTAAGTTCATCCTTGTTTAAATCAGTATGCCAATAGTCTGTCACAGAATACTTTTCGCCATCAACAATACTGTTTGCAACATCTTTACGCTTTTCCCTAATTATACCATCAACTCGTTCTGCTGTCAACTTGACATCGTTTGACTTGCTTGTCTTTTGTTGCTTCTTTTCTTTAAGTGCATCACTTTCAGGCTTGTTTTTCAATACTTCCTCTGAAACTTCGTCTACATTTACAAAGTCAAATGTTACCTCAACGCCATTCTTAAAGTCGATATGAATACCATTGTCATTATATTCAATGCCTTTTAATTCGGATGTAACTACCGAACCGTCAGGTCTTTTTGTACGCAAACTTGTATTACTTATTGCGTGTAGTGTACGCACTTCTGAATTGCCATTGTTAAATGTAGCCTTAACTTTATCGCCAATGTGTGATTTTACATACTCGACAAGACCTGCTTTGGTTTTAAACGGAACTTTGCCATCTTTGATTTCTGCAGCAACAGATTCTGATTTATCATATTCTTTGTTGTCAAGTATCTTTTTAACCTCAGATAAATACGACTGAAACTCGTCTGTTCGTTCAACAGCATAGCTACCGCTAAGCATCTTATTGTACGATACATCATTAAAAGAAAGATTGGCATTTAAATATGTTGCAACTTTCTTTGCTTCTGTTACTTTATCAAAAGAATTTACAGTCATCCCTGACTGAAGTAGTGTTACCGCATATTTACCTGTTATATCGCTCTTATGTACACCATATTTGCCACATATAAATCCGTCAACAGTTTGAGATTTCCAACCCGTATTTATGGTATTGAACTGTCCTTTACGCGTCGAGTTGTTGGAATAATCAATATCCATTTGTTCAAACCTGATTTTTCCGCTCTCATCACGTTTGAGTGCTTCAGGAAGTTGTGTGTCATCAGCTTTTGTTTCTTCTGCCACAGATTGAGTTTTTGCTTCTGTGGTGGTTTCCTTTTTGGAATCAACCACTTTTTCAGTTGCCGAGGATTTCTCGGTTTCTGTTGTATCAACAGGATTATGCGTAACAAGTCTTCCCCTCGGTGCATTGGTGTTTTCGCTTACAACTTCAGAAGATTTGCTTTCCGTATTCGATTCCTTTTTGGCAGATGCCGAGGATTTCTCGGTAGCTGATGCTTCGACAGACTCTTCTGCTAAATCACCGGGGGAATGAAACTCATCTGTTTCAACTTTGCTTGTATCTTCGGTTGTAGTTGTATCCGTTTTACCCTCAATTGCATCGATTACCTTTTTGCCGTTGTCTGTAAAACAATCAGCAATATGACCAATAGAACCTACTCTGTTGTAAAGAGAAATTAGTGACTCCGCAAATCTTTCAAGGCTCTTTTCATATGATGTGTTGTTTTCCTTGTTTACGTTTTCAATGCCCTCATAAATTTTTTCTTCCGCACCCTCTTTAAATGTTTCGTTCATCGCATCGACTACGGTTTTGATTTCAGCCTCTGTCGGTTCATCTTTATGAATAGCTATCTCTTTGCCATCTTCGTCAGTTTCTTCAGCTACGATGTCATTTTCGGCTTCTGTAGATGTTGTCGATTCTGTAGTTAACGCATTACCGTTTCCCATAGTTTCCGCAAATTTCTGTCTTGCAAGTTCTGCGTATTCTCTGATGGTCGCTATTTTCGCATCCATATCGCCCTCAAGCTTAACGCCTGTTAATTCCTCAAAGGCTTTTGTCAACGATTCACTACTCAAAATTTGTCTGATTTTTGCAACATTAGGTTTAGCAAGCAATTTATTAACCTTTGCATGGGCATTGTTTAATCCTGCGTTTTTAAGCTTCAGATTCTCAATGTTTTCAGAATTGTTGTGCCATTCACGGATAGCCGCTTTCTGTTCTGCCTTTGAGCCTTTTAAAATTACACCTGTAAGACGGGTAAACGCCTCTCTCATCGGCTGACTTTTCAAGATGATATCGACTTGCTTTGATGACAATTTTTCTTCCGTGATTGTGTTGTAGACTTCTTTTGCAACTTCATCTACAACTATTTTCGATTTAACATCATGTGTTGTTTCTGTTGCAGTTGTTCCGCCGAATGTAGAAGCATCTTCCGCATTAACAGTTGTACCACTTGTTGTTTCAACCGAGGGTGTTGCTTCGGAAGATGTTAAATTAGACGCGTTAACATTTCCAACCGCAATACGATGTATTTGTCCAATAGATATAGAATTATTAAACTGTTTATTATTCAACACTCTACGCACTGCACCTTTTGGCGTGTCAATCAAGACTGTAGTGTTTGTGTCGTCACGTTCAACAACAGTAAACGTGTTATCGGTTGCATCGTCTACGAACTTATCTCCAACAGATATTTCAGTAGCCTTGAAATTGTATTTTTCTAAAACTTTATTAATATCGTTGGAATCAAACTTATTCTGTAACTTTGGATTGTTTTTAATTGCATCAAAAATAGCAATATCCGCATAACCCTCGGAAAACATTCTTACTTCCTGTTGTCTTTGCTGAATCTGTTCTACGGATGCTGTGTATTTTAAAGGTGAAAACTTTTCGGTTCCATCTTTTAATATTGAATTAATGGCATTTGTGTTGGCGTTCAAAATCTTTACCGCTTTCACACGCTGTGTTGCGTTTGCACCTTTGCTAATAGTAAAAGTTGATGCGTTGGCAAGAGAAGAAAGCAACATACCTTGAAAAGCACTTTCTCCCATATCCTTTACAGTATCCCAAGAATATTCTGCCTTTGGATTGTAAGTTATCTTTTGGAAGAAAGGGTCTGCCGCTGACATAATCGCTTCTTCGACACCTTCAAAAGCAATGTCAAGCGCTTTATTGCCAATCTTAGTGTTAGCTATTTTTTTCAAGCCTTTAATTTTAGATACATCGAATACTTCGTCTGGACCAATGCCTGTACCGGCTATACCACCAAACAATCTTTCTGTTGCGATTTCACCAAGACCGTTAAGAACACCATACTGAATTGATGCATCAATGTCTCCAGATTCTCGATAAGCCGCTTTTGTAGCACCGCCTGCGGCACTTGCAAATGTATAAAGTTCACTTGCTCTCGGTTTAGCCAAATTAGAAAGAACTTTTTGGGCGGTTGATAATCTTGTCGCATTTCCTAATCCGCCTGTTGCAAGTCTTGCAGCAAGCAGCTCTCCGTTCGGTGCAGAGCCTGCCGTAAAATATTCAATCGCCAATGCGGGAACAGTCTGACCTAAAGCAAATGTCGCTGTCCCAACATTCTCTCTTACCCAATCATGAACTTCATATCTTTGTTCAATACTATTTTTCCATTTTGTACCCAAATCTTCGCCGTCTTTGTCCGTAAGAATCGCTTCTCCTGCTTCTATTGCTGAAGATGAGGGAATAAGTTGAAAAAGAGTGCCAAATGTCCAGTCTGAAGCATCTTCCAATCCTTGTACTGCACCTGCTAATAGGTTTTCAACTGTATATCCTGCGGTGTTTGTAATTGTTTCCCAAACACCATCTGGTTCTCTTTCTTTTTTTGCTTCTTCTTCCCAATATTTAAAATAACCACCTATAACTTTTTGTTCGTTTTTAGTCAAATTAAGACTTGTTGGAACCAAATAATTTATTTTTCCATTTTCCGACTTCGGTGTTATCGTTCCGTTTGAAAGAGCCTCCCATACAGAGTACCTTAAAGAGCCAAAACTTTTAACCTTTCCGTCTTTTTCAACACTTAATGGCACTTCAAATGAATTTTTATATTCATCCAACACCTTTGCCTCAATATAATCTTTAGGTTTGTATTCCAAAAATTTATTGTTCACAAACGAAGAATACATATCATAGCTTACACCATCTGATTTTTGTCCGTTAGGAAGTGGAACGGAAATACGAAAGCCTTTTTTTATTGCTTCTATACTACTTTTTTCTTCTTCGTTTTTAGGTTGGTAACTGTCAAGTTTGCCATTTATCGTGGAAACATATACATCGTAATTAACTTTTATGTCTTTCAATCGAGGTGCCTTGGGAGTTTCCATACTAACTATTCCGGCAAGTCCTGGATGTCCCAGCAACGGTGACGCTATTTCCAACGTATAGCTTTTATGGTTTCTAAACTTATCAAGAATTTTTTGTTCTTTCTCGTTTGCAGGTGTATAGCTGTCCAGTTTAAAATCTTTTGCCGCTTTATACGCTCCATAACTTACAACCCCAAAATTAGTGCCATCGGGGGCAGAAAGCCCCCATTTGACATCTTCGTTTCTTACACCGCCAAGTAAATCGGCTGAGCCATAAGTTCTGTTAATACCTATGTTTTTATACTTCGCCATATATTCTATGCCTCCGTTTTAAATGTTTTGTTTACTTTAATTCGGTTATTTCTTTTTCATACCTCTGTACGAACCTTTTTTAACAATTACAGTTTTATCGCCGTCTTTTTTTGTCTCGTCATCCGTTCCATCTTCGTTGTCTGTCCACTCTGTAGACCAATCATATGTGCTGTCAAAAGCGTTAGAAATTAACTGTGCATCTTCGACATCAATGTTGTACTGTACTGTGTTCGCGGCAATAAGGCTCTCAATTATTGCAGGGGGAATTGCTCCGCCCTCGTATTTTTCCATTTCAGGAACAAGAACATTGTTTATGAAATCTCTCGGACCCGTATTAACCCTTTTGAACACGCTTAGCAAAGCATCTATCTGACCAAGTCCGAATGCATAAGCATCGTTTTGTGCCGCCGCCGCCGCAACTTCCTCTCTTAATTGAGCAAGAGCAGAATCAGCTGCTATATTTGCAACGTCTGTTTCTGTTTTATAATTCATATCAGCCGTGTACTTATTAGCTTGAAGCTGTGCGTTATAACCATAAATATCCGCTTTAGCCTGTTGCTCATAACCGAACTTATTTGCATCAGCTTCTGTATTCGCAATAACTTCAGATGTTTTAAGTTGCTTATCAAGAGAGGTGCTTGCAAAGGTCTTAGGTCTATCCTGATATGCGTAGGTCTTGTATTCGGTCGAACCTGATTCATCAATCTTTTGGTTTCTCGCCAATTCAAGCAATCTCATCTGTTCCCAAAGTTTTGCTCGTTCATTTTCGTCTGTCGAAGCATCATAAATTTTTCTCAAACCTTCAATATCTTGCCAGAAATTATAGTTCGGATTTTTAAGAGAACCATCTTCATTCCAAAGATCACTTTGTGTTTTTGTAATTGAATCGCCGACAACACCGGAAATGTTGCTATACACTTCGTCTCTTGCCGCTTTGTTGTTAAGAGCGGTTTGTTTGTTTTCAAATTCTTGCTGAGATTTTGTTGTATTATTGTCAAAGATTCTGCTTGCCTCCATTTGTTGCTGATTGATAACGTTGCCCATTGCATTCCAACTGTCTCTTTGATACACGCCTAAATCAGAAAGTATGTTTCTTACGTTGTTAACACGAGCGTTGTGTGATTCAAGACCAATCTGATGTGCAAGTTGTTGTCCTTGTGCAGTAAGTGCCGCCTGTTGTCTTAAAGCATTTGCCGCCGCATAACTGTCAATGTTTCCGCCGTTTGAAGAAGCACCACTTGCAAGTTGATTTTGTCTGCCTTGCATTGCTTTTAAGTCATATGCTGGCATAATATTATCGAACGCAGATTTATATTCGTCTGTTTTCGTAATATCTTGATTAGCATAATCAAAAATCTTGTCATGCTCTGAATCATACTTTTCCTTATCTTTTTGGATTGTTCCCCAATTTTGCTCAATTTTTGTATTGATGCCGTAATTGTTTTTATCTTCTAAACTTGAAGTTCTTTGCAAATAATCGTTGAATGCGTTGTCAAGAACTGATGTGTCAGACCAATAGGAAACACCATCAACAACCGCATCCGGAACACCTATTTTTTTGCCGCCGAAGGTAACTTCGCCTGTATCATTATCCCAACTGATAAGCTTATCAACATCTTCCTTCGTCATACCTCTTGACTGACCTAAAGAGTAAAAGTAATCTCTTGTAGCTGTTTTGCCAAGCTTTTTCATTTTATCAGTAGCAACGTCCACCTGTGCGTTATTCTGTTCAACAACATTGTTCTGATTGCTGTTGTTTTTAAGGTAATTATTAACAAACTGTCGACTGAACGTTCCGTTATTCAAAAAAGTGTTTGGCTTAACGGGAGAATATTGATCCAAAATTTTTTTTGTTGCTTCTGCGGTTGCACCTTCTGAACTAATTTGATTTGCAATATCAAAACGTCCGTTATCCAACAACCTTTTTCTTGAAGCATTTGCCGCATCTTCATACTTTTTTCTTTCTTCATCAGTAGTTGCATTGTTCCAACCAACTTTTGCATCATACACGCCTTTTATATCAATGTACGGGTCATAACCTTTTGCAGTATTATTTGCCATATTTTTCACCTCTTTAATATTTAGATAAGTCTATAAGACCAATAGGTTCGCTGCCAATTCTGGCTCCGCTTGAATTTACACCGTTCAAAATTTGCTCCCTTGTCGCGGTTTTAACAACGCCATCCGTTTTGGTCTTGTAATATCCGCTACCGCCTTCGGTATAATAAACAGTATCACCAACAACATCTTCAATGAAAATAACGTGACCATACTTTTGACCTAACGAGCTTGTACCTTTTTTGTAAGAAAGAAGCATATTGCCACGCAAGTTTTCAGGCTTCGCACTTAATTTTGCCTCAGCTTTTGCGTTCTGATACATTCCATTTCCATCTCCATATATAACAATGTTCTTACCGTTCACCTCTGATGCTCGACCAAGCACATACCAAACGCATTGCCCTTCTTTCGCACCATTTTTGTATTTTGATGTGTCTGTTATTCTTTGCCCTACAAGGTTAACAAACGCACCCGTTCCTTTTGGTGCTTCCCCGGTTGGAGAATTCTGTGTATTCGGATCATAACCTTCCGTTTTTGGTACCGTCGAATCAAATTTAGGACTTTCAATTTTTATACGTTGCTGTTCGTAATTTAATTTATTGTCAGTTGGTTTAACGGTTGGCTCAAGTCCTGTAGCATCTTGTATGTATTTTTTCGCATTTGATGAAATTGATGGATTGTCCAACAGTTTTTGATAATCTACATAAGGGTTTATCAGCTGACCGTCTTTATTAAGGAATGGATTAAATGTGTTAATCTTTTTTTGTTCTGTTCTTCCAAACACGTTATCCGTCTTTTGTTGCATTTCAGCGGATTTGTTTTCTGCTTCAGCTTCTGCCTTTTTATCGGTAAAAAAAATATTACCTACAATATCTTTAAGCTTAAGACTCACTTTCAATCTCACCTCTTTTTAATGTAATATAGAACTTGCCAAATAACCAACCAAAGCACCACCTATTGCGGTTAAAATTGACGTTACAAACGCTTCATACCTCTTGATTGGTTTTCCTTCCAAAGCACCTATTCGTTTATCTGCTTTCGTATAATCCTCACGCAAAGCTTTTGTTTCGGTTGCTATTTGAGATGTAGAAATAGCAATATTATTTACGCTGTCTGCTAATCTTTCAAGATTATCAATTCTCTTATGTGCAGATTTAATGCTTTCTTCACCTGCTGTTAAGCGTTCCCAAATTTCTTTAATTTCCCTTTCGGTGGTTTTGTGTTCTGTATTCATTTTACCACTCCTTTACGCTCTTTTATCACGGTTTACAATAACAAGCGTTCTAACAATCATTTCGGGCAAATTTAAGTCACTTGCACCTACGCCTTTTATCGCTCCTTTATCAATTAACGGTTTAATTGTAGATAAATAATAATCAGGAATTTCATCTACGGTTTTATATATTGTGCCAATTGCTTCTTTAAGATATTTGTTCTCATCTTTCAAAGCTTGAATTTCTTTTTTGATTTCTTTATATTGTTCCACAGTTAATTCCTCATTTCTCACAATTTCTTTTTGAAAATCTTTCCACAATGCCCAATTGTTACCTGACATAGATGCAGGACAATTCTTTCTTGATGCATCATAATGTCTTACTACATTTTCTTTAGGAATATTTAACTCCTTCATAAGGGTTTTGGTAATTTCTACTGCGTTTTTAATTGCTTTGGCATAATCACCATCAGAATTCACACAAATCTCGATGCCAAGAGAATTTGCATTTGTTATTCCGTACTTTCCCTTTCCATCACCGCAATGCCAAGTGTAGTATTTGTTGTAATCGTTTGCTTGCAAAACTTGTGTGCTATCTACAAAAAAATCGGCAGACGAATTTCTGTTTCCACCGTTAAAATAGTTAAAATGGGAAATTGCGTTTGCTCCATTATTTTTGTTGCCCGTGTCATGAATAACAATGTATTTGATTGCAGTTTTTCTCTGACTTTTATTGTATCCTATTTGTTTTTTTGTAATGTTCATAAAAACACCGCCTCACTTTTTTGGTTTTGTATATGTTAAAGCCTGTTTACTATCTCCAAAACCTTTTGTAGTAGGGTCTACAAGAGAATTATACACGCTAACAACCACAAGCGACAAAACATAAGGATTTGAAACTGCTTGCGAAAGAACATCAAACACTGAAGACCAAGTTGTTAAGTCCGTATCTGTCAGACCCATATACGTTAAAATAGGCGTAAAAATAGATAAAACAAGCTGAACATAAAACATCGGGTTGCTAAGTCTTACTTTCAAGTTAATTTTCATATGACTTTCTCCTTTTTTGTTATTTTAAGCCGTCTGCTTATCAGTTGCCGACGGCAAGCAACAATCTAAAGCATTTACAGAGTTTCTAAATCTGCATTCTGTTCTTCCATTATTTCGTTGTATCTATTTTCTGTGATTTCATACCATTTTGATGTATCTGCATTATCGGGCAGATATACAACACCACCAACCGAAGAATATGCTTCTCCGTTGGTCAACACATAGCCTTCGCTTGC
>JAZRPI010000008.1:0-10937 GCA_045649165.1 Eubacteriales bacterium
ATTTTTTCAAAAAAAGCAGTGATTAAAGCCATAATTTTTATACAAAAAGCTATTGACATTCCGTTAAGTATATGCTAAAATGTTCAAGTACGAAAAATTGATATGCGCTGCTAGCTCAGTGGATAGAGTGCCCGGCTACGAACCGGTAGGTCGCAGGTTCGAATCCTGCGCGGCGCGCCAAGAAAACAAGGTTCATTATTTGGACCTTGTTTTTTTCGTGCCTGTGAAGGATTCGAAGGGGAAACGGTAGTGAATTGACAGTCCGGTGGACTAGTTAGGGGTTCCCCTAAACGCATAAAATAAGTTTTTGGGGTTCTCGTAGAGGGCCGTGGAAGACCGAGCGCGTAGGTCGCGCGAGACCGAATCCCGTGCGCGCCAAAAAGGAAAGTTTCACTTTTGTGATGCTTTCCTTTTTTTGTGTTATAAGTAAAAAAAGATGCTTTTCAGCATCTTTTTTATTTTATCGTTTCTACTTTGATTGTGTTTGTGTTCCCTGCCGGGCCGTTGATTTGTCCGCCTGTCATTACAATGTTATCGCCGGGCTGCAAATTAAGAAGCTTTTTCGCCTGTTGCTGTCCCTGATAGAAAACTATATCAAGAGACGGATACTGTTCACACAGCATAGGTGTTACGCCCCAGCTCATATTAAGTCTTCTCCAAGCTCTTATGTCTGTTGTAGCACCAATTATATCTGTCGGGCTACGGAAACGGCTTACCATTCTTGCTGTCTGTCCTGTAATTGAATTTACTACTATACACTTCGCATTAACGTCAATAGCCATAGAACACGTTGAATGAGATATAGCGTCCAAGTTGTTCTTGATTTTATAATCTGTTGAACGGAACCACTGCTTATAGTCAATATGTTTTTCGGTAAATTCAGCAATCTCAGCCATATTCTTTACTGCTTCTGCAGGATATTTACCTGCAGCAGTTTCGCCCGAAAGCATTACTGCCGACGTACCGTCATATACAGCATTCGCAACGTCTGAAATTTCAGCCCTTGTCGGTCTTACGTTATAAATCATTGACTCAAGCATCTCTGTTGCAGTAATAACTCGTTTTCCTAAAAGACGGCACTTTTCTATTAAGTATTTCTGCACTGACGGAACTTCTACAAAGGGTATTTCAACACCAAGGTCACCGCGTGCAACCATTACACCGTCAGCTACTTCGCAGATTTCGTCAATACTGTCAACCCCTGCACGATTTTCGATTTTCGCAATAATATCAATTTCTTTACCGCCGTTTTCATCAAGGAAATTACGTATCATCATTACGTCATTTTTTGATGAAACAAACGATGCCGCCACAAAGTCAACTTCATTTTCTATACCGAAAAGCAGGTCAGCTTTATCGTACTCACTGAGATAAATTTGATTTAAAACTTTGTTGGGAAAATTCATACTCTTACGGTCAGATATTTCTCCGCCCGAAAGTACTGTACAAATTATTTCGTTATCTTTTATTTCATCTACACGAAATCTTACAAGACCGTTATTAACAAGTATCTTGTCGCCAATATTCAATTCTTGAGTAAGATTTTTATAGTTAACCGATACCCTTTCTTGATTTCCTATTACGTCTTCGGTAGTAAACACAAAAGTATCGCCGTCTTTGAGAAAAACTTTTTTGTTCTCAAATGTCTTGATTCTGTATTCAGGCCCTTTTGTATCCAACATAATCGGAATAGGCAAACCTAATTTTTCTCTGACATTTTTTATCAAATCAATCATGACTTTGTGTTCTTCGTGTGTGCCATGAGAAAAATTAAGACGCGCAACGTTCATACCGTTGCGACACATATTTTCAAGAACTTGCGCGTTTTCACAGGCAGGTCCTATTGTACATATAATTTTTGTCTTGCGCATATAAGTTATCATCCTTGTTGTTTTTTGATATTATATCATACTTTTTGCAACTCTTGAAGTATATTTCAAAAAAACAGTCACATTTACAATCATTTGTTTGCAATTATAGACTTTGCTTGCCGCATATTTATGCATACGAATATGTATATTTTAGCTTTTATTCATTTTGTTTGTTGATAATCACAACAGATATATATTAAATATGCCGATAAATAGGTAAAATGCAGAAATGAATATTTACTCTTGATTTTTTGCATAAAAAGTGATATAGTATTTATTGTAAAAAAATATTATTTAGTGAGGTAGACTATAATGAAAAAGATTATTGCTCTCGTTTTGACACTCGTTATGGCTTCTGCTCTTCTCATCGGTTGCTCAAATGCAGCTGACAAACAGAGTGTTGAAGCAATCAAAGAAAAAGGCGAACTCGTTGTTTACACAAACGCTGAATTCCCTCCTTTTGAATATCTCGCAGACGGAAAACCCGTTGGCGTTGATATGGACATTGCACAGGCTATTGCTGATGAACTTGACGTAACACTCAAGATTGAAAACGTTAAATTTGACACAATCATTTCTTCTGTTCAGTCCGGTAAGGCTGCTATGGGTGCTGCCGGAATCACAGTTACTGAAGAAAGAAAAGAATCTGTTGATTTCTCAGTTTCTTACACAACAAGCACACAGTACGTTATTTTGCCCGCTGACAAGTCATTCACAAACATCAACGACCTTAAAGGTATGAACATCGGCGTTCAGCTCGGTACAACAGGTGACTTCATTATTTCTGACGAAGTTAACGGTTATGAAGGCGATGACGGCAAACACGTTAAGGGTGTTCTCGAAGGCACAAACGCTTCTGTTACAACATATAACAACGCTAACCTTGCTGCTGAAGCTCTCAAGTCAGGCAAGATTCAGGCAGTTGTTGTTGACAAACTTCCCGCACAGCTTATCGCACAGAACAGCGAAGAAAAGCTTCAGGCATTTGAACTCGTTTACGAAGATGGTTCAAACACAGCTGAATCATACGCTATCTGCGTAGCTAAGGGCAACGACACACTTCTCGAAGTTGTAAACAAGGTTATCAACAAGCTTCTTGAAGAAGGCAAGATTGACGATTTCATCGTTACTCACACAACAAACGCTTTGGCATAAGATAGAACAAGACTAAAAAAATACTCTGCTCTCCCACTTTTATGGTGGGAGAGTAGTTATGTAAACTTATATTTTTAAAAACAGGTAACAAAATGATACAGTTTTTTGAATCAATCGCTCTGCAGTTTAACAAAACGTTTATTGTAGACGACCGTTATTTATATTTTCTCAAGGGTTTGCAAAACACTATTATAACCGCCCTTGCCGCAACACTTATGGGTGTTATTATCGGTGTTATTATCGCGATAATAAAAGTATTACATAAGAAAACAGGCAAACTCAAACTCCTTAACTGGATTTTTGAACTTTATACAACAATCATCCGCGGAACACCTGTTGTTCTTCAGCTTTTGATTTCGTATAACCTTATATTCGTTTTTTCAAACGAAGCGGTTATGGTAGGTATATTCGCTTTTGGTATTAACTCAGGCGCTTACGTTTCCGAAATAATCAGAGCAGGTATTATGGCTGTTGACGAAGGACAGACAGAAGCAGGACGCTCACTTGGACTTTCGCAGCTCCAGACAATGAGACTGATAGTTCTTCCACAGGCTTTTAAAAACGTTTTACCCGCATTGGGAAATGAATTTATCGCGCTTTTGAAGGAAACATCTGTTATAGGTTATCTCGGTGTTATGGACCTTACAAAAGCAGCAGAATCGGTTATAAGCCGTACGGCAAACGTATACTTCCCTTACCTTACAATCGCTCTTATTTATCTTGTAATGGTACACGGCTTGTCAAAGCTGTTCAATATGCTTGAAAGGAGATTTGCTCAAAGTGATAGAAGTTAAGAATTTATGTAAATCTTTTGGTAAACACAACGTATTGAACAACATTGATTACAAAGTTGAAAAGGGCGAAAAGATTGTTATTGTCGGCCCGTCAGGTTCGGGTAAAAGTACTTTTCTCCGTTGTTTGAATTTGCTTGAAACACCGACTTCAGGCGAAATATGGTTTGAAGGCATACAGATTAACGACAAGAAAACAAAGATTGATACCGTAAGACAAAAAATGGGTATGGTTTTCCAGCAGTTCAATCTGTTCAATAACAAAAACATACTCGATAATATAACCCTTGCCCCCATTACGTTGAAGCTTCAGACAAAAGAAGAAGCTGAAAAGAACGCTATGGCTTTGCTTGAAAGAATAGGTCTTGCAGACAAAGCAAAAGCATATCCGTCACAGCTTTCAGGCGGTCAGAAACAGCGTGTTGCTATTATCCGAGCTCTCGCGATGAACCCTGACGTTATGCTCTTTGACGAGCCCACTTCAGCTCTTGACCCTGAAATGGTAGGCGAAGTTCTCCAGCTTATGAAAGAACTTGCAGACAGCGGTATGACAATGATTGTCGTTACTCATGAAATGGGCTTTGCAAGAGAAGTTGGCACAAAGATTCTCTTTATGGACGAAGGAAAGATTATGGAAGAAGCAACACCTGCTGAATTCTTTAACAACCCTAAACATCCGAGACTTCAAGATTTTCTTTCTAAGGTGCTTTAATAATTACAACATAACAAAAAAACGCATTGAAAACTCAATGCGTTTTTTTATTTTTATATATTCGCCATTAAAAAATCTATTCCTTCGTCTGTATCGCTGTATTTGTGTCCGTTATCAGTTACTTCGAACACTAACCTTTCAGAACAGTCTGAGTAATACTCTTTCAGCCTTTCTATTTCAGTAATAGCTCCGTCAACAGAAAATATACAGTCATGCTTCCCCGCTTCAATATACAAAGCTCGCGGGCTTATAAGCGCGCATACTTCCGCGTCTAAAAACTTTTCAGCCATATCCTTATATACAAAGTCGGGTCTTGAATATTTTATTCTGTCATTGAAAACACACGAAGAATATACAGCCTTTATTCTTTGGTCTAAAGCCGCTACGTATATTGAATAATACGCTCCATAAGACAGCCCTGTTATGCCTATTCTTTCGCTGTCAACAAAATCACATTCTGAAAGATAATCTATTGCTCCCATTATACATTCACATTCAAATGATGTAAGGCTGCTACCGAGAGATTTATACTTTGCATCAACTTCAAACCGGTCAAACCTTGAACCAAATCTTTTGCTGTCCCATATAAGAAGCTGTGGGCAGAATACTGCAACTTTTCTGTCTAAAAGCCTTCTTGTTATATGAGAATAATAGTTTTCGCCGTAAATATCAGCCATAAGCTCAGGCGTACCGTCGCCACCGTGTATATTTACAACAAGCGGTATTTTTTCTTTCGCATCAAAAGGCACGAACAAAAGGCCGTAAAATTTTATATCTTTTTCAAAATTGAAAACAAGTCTATATATATACCCCTGTCCGTCAATAGATACAAATATTTTCTGTACTTCATTTTTTACCTTTCGGTCAAACAAAGGTTTACCGAGCATTGACTTAAAATCAGTTAGATATTTATCTCTGTCTTTTCTAAGTTTTTCAAGGTTTATGTAATCATTTCTGCATTTTGTCTTTATATCGGCTTCAGCCTTTGCGACGTTGATTACAGAATCTAAATAAGAGCTTCTGTATACCTTAGCTTTTGCTATATCTTCGGTATAGAGTCCGTCATAATTTTTCAATTTTTCGTTCCTATATTATAATTATTTTTTGAGTACCTTTTTTACAATCATCGGGAATACACCAACAATCCAGAAAGTAACAAGCATATATCTAATCATACCGACAACGGCAGTATCTCCAAAGAGCATCTTGGGAATTTCTTTGAGTGCGAGTGCAACAGCTATACCAACAACAACTTTTACAATCTGCTGCCATACTTTAGGTGTCTTTACGTCAAAATCAATCCATTTTCTTTCAACGAACCAACCGATAGCAAAGCCAAGTCCCGCGCCCCCTGTTTTACAGCAGTCAAGCGCGTATTTTGCTTCTGTTATGATGCCCATATTTTCAAGCACAAGTGAATAAATCATAACTGCAAGTGAAACACCTGCAAGAATAATACCAACAAGCAAGTCGTATTTTTTGTTATTTTCTATTTTTTCAAAAACCTTGCTGAATATAACTACGCAAGCAAGTGAAAGAATCATTGATACAATAACGTCTGATGCAAAATGAACGCCGAGATAGTTTCTTGAAAAACCGACAAGCAAAAATACGAATACGCAAAGAAGACTAATCCATATTTTCTTCGCATTCAAAGCCAATGAACCAAACAAAGTTGTCGCACTCTGAGTATGTCCACTAGGGAACGAATAACCCGTCGCTTTTTCCATAGCATTGCCGACAGGTTTGAAGTTGGGGTCCTTTACCCAAGGTCTGTCAACTCTGAAAGTAATCTTAAGTCCCTGTACGAGCATACCGGATGCAAAATACGCAAAGCCCATTTTGTAACCGAAATTCTTGTTTATACACCAGAAAATAATGCATATAGCACCAAGTGCTATAAGTTCAAATCCAAGCTCTGTTACAAGCTCAAAAAACGTATCCAATATAGGACAACGTAATTTTTCAAGTAAGTACAAATAATTCATAGTAATTTAGTCTCCGTTTATAATTAATTTTATTGCTTCAACAGCAGTTCTTATTGCCCTGTCTGTATCGTGACAATCTTCTTCAAAAAGTCCCTGCGCTTTTCTTTCCTGATTCCATACAACGCTGAAAACAGAACCGCATTTTACACCTAAAGCCGCAGCTACAACAAACAACGCCGCCGACTCCATTTCACTCGCAAGAACGCCAAGTTTTTTCCAAGCTTCCCATTTATTCAAAAGTTCATAAGAAACAGGGCTCTTTTCAGGGGAATGCTGACCGTAAAACGAGTCTTTACACTGCACAACCCCAGTATGATAGCTCAATCCTAAGTTTTTTGCAGCCTTAACGAGAGAAGTCACTATATCATAGTCTGCAGTCGCAGGATATTCAATAGGAGCATATTCACGGCTTGTGCCTTCATTTCTGATTGCACTGGTAGCTATAACAACGTCTCCCGATTTTACCTTTAAGTTTATTCCGCCGCAAGTTCCCACTCTTATAAAAGTATCAACTCCGAGCTTTGCAAGTTCTTCCATAGCAATAGCAGCAGACGGGCCGCCTATGCCTGTTGAAGTAACTGATACCTTTACTCCGCATAACGTTCCTGTATACGTCACATATTCTCTGTTTTGTGCTACTTTGACGGGATTGTCAAAATACTTTGCGATTTTTTCGCACCTTCCCGGGTCCCCCGGCAGAATACATATTTTTCCAACGTCGCCGTCAGAGCAAGCTATATGATACTGTTTTGTTATAACAACTCCCCCTTTTTTCAAAAGGTATTATCTTCATATAATTATACAATTATTTGACAGAAATGTAAAGAGTAATATTTTTTTGCTATTTTTGTAAAAACGGTTGATATTACAATAAATTTATGGTAACTTCATATTGATATCGTTTATGCAAGTATTGCTGAAAGGAGAAGAATATGAAAAGATTTATAACTGCTTTTATGTTCATTTTTGTTACGTTATTTATTTTTTCATCATGTAACAACACTTCATCATCTGTTGAAACTCCTATCGTTTCAACACAAAAAGAAGAAATAATATCTCCTTTCAAAACTCCCGACGTTTCTATGCGCGATTGGGTAGAAAATTATATGAGAGAAATGTCAAAGGTAGTTTGGACTCCATCGCAAGATATGGACCTTACAAAAGACTACGCAGGCAATACTGTTGGAAAGACTCTTTATTTCAAAAAAGGAGAAATATACCACGGTCTTCCCTACGTTAACCTTTCTACCGATTCTGATTTGGAAGATTTTACATCAGCTCTTCAATGGGATGAAGAAAACTCTGTTTATGTTTATGATTGTCCAAGCGACAGAAAAGGAGAAGAAGCACTCGGAAACGATTGCTCTTCGGCTATATTACATGCGTGGAAACGCTTTGATACAGATATTTATGCATACGACACCGGAAGTTGTTTTCCGCTAGACGAGAATACAGGCATACATACTATCGGAAATTTAAAAACTGACAAAAGCGACAAAACCACCGACACTATCATAAGCAAAAACGGAAGCGAAAAGATTTTTATAGCGTATTCTAAACTTCAAAAAGGCGATATGCTTATATGGAGACTGAAAAACGGTAACTCCACGACAGGTCATACAAGAATGGTTGTTGACGTACACGTTTCAAAGACTCTGACAGGTAAAATCAATCCTGCTGCCAGCTATGTAACAACAATTGAACAAACCAATCAGTTTGACCCTGATGCTGCAAATGATGGAAAAAACACTACCTGGTGGGTTGACCATAAGTATTCATTCAGTATGCTTCTTGAAAAATCTTTTATTCCCGTAACTTGCAGAGCTTTTTCAGAAGAACTGCCAACCCCAAACATAACATTGAAAGACGTAAACACAAAAAAGACGATTGGTTATGTAAATGGAAATCTTTATGGCTCTATTAAATCAAATTACCCTATTTTGAGTGTTACTGTAAACATAAAAGATATCAACAACAACATTATACACTCACAAAAGCACAAGCCAAAAATCGGACACATAATCGAAATGGTATCTCTCGGTATCTTTAAAATTGATAACACAACTCTGACTGCCGGTGAATATATATATACTATTGAAGTTGAAACTGTTTGTGGTTTTGGTGAAGTGTACAATATAGAGTTTTCAAAAAAATAGCTCAAATATAAAAACGTCCTGTTTTCTAACAGGGCGTTTTTGTTATCATTATTAACTATTTTTAAATTTTTAGTCTTTTTGGTTAAAACAATTAACTTTTTACATAATTTTATAATCTTCACTACTTGAAAAATCTTATTGTTTATGGTAGACTATACGAAGAAAGTTACTATGTTTTTTATAAGACATAATAACAAATAAAAAAGGCAAACTTTTTGAAAGGAACCCCACACTATGAAAAAGACACTACTTCTTATTCTTTCGGCATTGTTGCTCGTTATGTGCCTTGTTGCATGTGGCGATACTGCAGACACTCCCAGCAGCGATGAAACACCCGAAACAACAAAGAAACCCACTACTTCAAACAAATTTGAACCCGAAGTAATCCCTGCTGACAAGATAGATGCAAGACAGGCAGCAGTTGATTATATGTATGAAATGTCAAGCATTGAATGGACTCCTGCTGAAGACATTGACTCAGCATCAGTACAGCCCACACTTTTCTACAAAGCGGGCGTAAAATATACAGGTATGATGTATGTTACAGGTTCACAGACAAGAACAGACGCTGATGGTTTCAGAGCGCAGCTTGATGAAAACGGTGTATACACTGGTCCTGCAAACCCCAAAGAAGGCTTCGGAAACCACTGTTCATCTTCTATCAGCCTTTCATACGCAAGAATTTCATCAAAAGCTACATTCAATCATACTACAAAGATGATGCCCAACGCAAATGCGGGAATGAAGGCTCTCGGTAATTATTTGTTCGATGAAAAAGACACAACTACCGATATGATTTTTGCAAAAAACAGAGATGTCAACATTTTTGCAGAAGGCTATGCTCTTCTTGAAAAAGGCGATGCTATTCTTTACTGTGACGGCAAAACAGGTCACACAAGAATGATTATCGAAAACAAAATCGAAAAGAATGCTCAGGGCAAAATTGATATTAAAAAGAGCTACGTTGTAACAATTGAACAGACAAGTTCTTTTGACGAAACAAGAACAGATAGAGTTGTTACTACTTGGTATGTTGAACACAAGTACACATACGCTCAGTTGATTGAATCAAGATACATCCCGCTTACATTTGTAGGATTTGAAGGCTATGACAATGCAACAGGCGACAATACATTCTCTGTTAAATCTGCAAATACTGCTAAAAACATCACATCAGGCAAGCTCAAGGGCATCGTTCGTTCTGACTACGTAGAAATCAACAGCGTAACTTGCGAAGTTTTCGACAAGAGCGGAAACGTAGTTGTTTCACAGAAGCTTGTAAACAACGGAAATGATATGACTGCATTCCAGTTCCAGAATGCTGATGCAGATGAAGGATTTACTACACTTGCTGCAGGTGAATACGTATACACTATTACAGCAAACACAGGATTTGGTAACGTAAAGGTACACGAATTAAAGTTTACTGTTGAATAATTTTTATCATACAAAGGAGATATACAGCTATGTCTAATGTTAAAGAACTTCGTAAGCAGGCTCTTGCTTATATGAAAGAAATGTCAGAAATCAAATGGACTCCCGAAGAAGACGTTGACCTTTCTGTTGTAAAAAAGACTCTTATCTATAAAAAGGGCGAAACATACTACGGTACAATCTACAACACAGAAAAGGGTGTTGACCTTGAAACATTTGCAAGTCACGTTGAAGACGGCGTTTTCAAAGGTCCTTTCACAAAGAAAGAATGCCCCGGAAACCACTGCACAAACACAATTCTTATCACATGGCGCAGACTTGGCGATAAGACAACTGCAGGTTGGACTGCAAATATGATGCCCCAGTGCAAAACAGGCATCCTTCCCCTTGGCGATTATATCTTTACTGACGAAGATAAAACTACTATTGAAATGGTTGAACGTACAAAGCGTGACACAATGCTTGAAGCTTATGCACTTATGCAGGAAGGCGACGCTATCCTTTACTGCTTCGGTCCTACAGGCCATGCAAGAATGATTGTTGAAAACCACACTGTACGCGATGCTAACGGCAAAATCAACGCTGAAGAAAGCTACATTGTTACAATTGAACAGACAAGTTCATTTGACAAGGAAGCAAAGGAAAGAGACGGTATCAATACAACTTGGTATGTTAACCACAAGTATACATACGAAAGAATCCATGATGCCAACTACATTCCGATTACAGTAGGTATTTTTCAGGAATAATATAGTGTAAAAAGTTTTATCACCGCCAGCAATATTGTTTGGCGGTGATTGAATTATAAAAGGGACTTTATTTATGAAAAA
>JAZRPI010000009.1:0-2593 GCA_045649165.1 Eubacteriales bacterium
GTCTCTTTTGTAGCTTCATTAACTTCTTTTGCAAGCTGTTCAAGAGAAACGTCGTGGTTGAGTGACTCGCCTTCAATAACGCCGTCAACTTCAATTTCTTTTCTTCTCTTCATAGCTTCGTCATAAGCCGTCATATCAACAACAGATTCGTTGTCGTCGGGTTCAAGAGCTTCTTCGTTGATTTTAAGTTTCTTTTTATCTTTAATGCTGTGCCATACTTTCTGGTCTTCTTCGTATTCTTCGATTAGTTCTTTGCCTTCACGAAGCTTGTCCTTGATAGTAATGAAAGCTGTATAGGGAGTATAACCGAAAACGAAAGTTGAAAAAATAACGGCAACAGGAATGAATATGCAAAGAGTGAGCGCTTTTCCTATTCCTTTTAAGCACATAGCGGCTATAAATCCACCGAAAAGTCCGCCGCCCGACCACGCGTTACCGTTTGCCCAAAGCTTTGTCAATGCAGCATCCTGCGGAATAGTGATTGAATGTATAATAACAGAAACCGAAAGCAATATAAAAAGTGAAGAAACAAATTTCAAAGTAGCTGTTTCTGTTTCAATGCTTTTTTTCCAGAGTATAGCCTGTATAAGTATAAGGGGAGCAACAACAACTGAGCCCCAGCCGAAAAGTCCGCAAAGTAACGGTTTGATTATTGATTTACCGATAAAGCCTGAATGTTCTGTAAATATAAGACAGAATGCAACAGCAAACGCGAGAAGTGTGAATACATAGGGCAAAACCTGATTTCCCAAGCTGTTGGGATTGCTCTTTTTCTTTTCAGGTCCTTTGAGCGTGTTCTTTTTTGGAGTGCTTTTTGCAGGTGCCTTCTTTTTTGCAGGTGTGCTGTTTTTTGGTCTTGAGCCTGTTTTTTTGTATGTAGACATTGTTTTACTCCGTTGAGATTTTTGTGTTTAGCCGAAAATAATTGCAAGAATACCAACTACAAAGCAGTAGTATGAGAATATTCTGAAGTTTGATTTTTTTGAAATGTAAATGAGAAGCTTCATTGCAAGAATACCTACAACGATAGCTGCCAAAGTACCTGCGATATAGGGGATTATGTAGCTTGACGGAATGGGATTTTCAAGAACGTCTGCAACAGAGAGAATGTTTGCGCCGATGATTGCAGGAATTGAAAGGATAAACGAGAACTTAACAGCGTGTTCGCGTTTAAAGCCCATAAGCAGACCGCCTGTTATTGTCGAGCCTGAACGTGAAAGTCCGGGAACGATTGCACACATCTGACAAAGACCTACGAAGAGCGCGTGTTTTGGTTTCTTGTTTTCAAGAGTGATTGTACCTTTTTCTAGTTTGTCGGAAATGAAAAGCACAAGACCGTTAAGAAGAAGTATACCACCGATGATTTTTGTGTAGTTTCCAAGTATTTCAATGTAGTCTTTTACGAATACAGCTGCTACAAGCGGGAGTGTTGCGATTATAACAAATATAACGAATCTTTCTGTTTCTGTGTATTCGGAAAGTTTGAATTTACCTTTGAAAACTTTTCCAAGCATTGTAAAGAATGCGGGGACAAGTTCAAATATATCTTTGTAATAGATGATAAATACGGCAATAAGCGTACCGAGATGAAGGAGAATATCAAACGTAAAGTGAGACGCTTCAATATTGTCCATATTAAAAATATTCTGAGCGATTGCAAGATGCGCTGAGCTTGATACGGGAAGAAACTCTGTAATTCCCTGAACTATTCCGTAAAAAATTGCCATAAATATATTCATACTGCCACCCCATAATAATTATAGATATATATAATATATAATAACATATCTACACAAAAATTACAATAGCTAATACAAATAAAAGGACTTAAGAAAAGGGAAGATAAAATGAAGAAAATATGGTGGCTGATTATAGGCGGCCTGCTTGCCGGTATCGTCAATGGACTGCTCGGAACGGGCGGCGGAATAATTCTTATATTTTTGCTTGGGAAGATTATGAAGAATATTGAAAGAAAAGATATATTTGCCACGACTCTGACCGTAACTCTGGTGCTGTCGGTCGTGTCAATATTCGTATATATGAAAAAGGGCGGATTTTACATTTCTCAGGATAGTTTGAAATACGTTATTTCAGCGGGTATCGGCGGATTTATCGGGGCTTTCTTGCTTGAAAAATTAAAGGTTGGATTTGTTAAAAAACTGTTTGGTGTGCTTGTTATTGTAGCAGGACTGAATATGACGGGGATTATATGATTGTTGATTTTTTTATAGGTATAATTATAGCTGCATTAGCAGGACTCGGCGTTGGTGGCGGCGGTCTTTTGGTGCTTTATCTTGTGTTTGTCAAAAATATGGAGCAGCTTTCGGCTCAGGGGATAAATTTGCTGTTTTTTATTGCCGCGGCGTGTAGTTCGCTTTTTTATCATAGGAAGAAAAGGAGAATAGATTATAGACTGTGTGTAATGCTTGCCGTTTTCGGAGTTGTGGGGGCAGTTATAGGTTCAATTATCGCGCACAGTGTTGAGCCATTGCTTATAAGGAAAATATTCGGTTGGCTGCTTGTTGGTTCAGGAGTAGTAACACTTTTTGGAGAAGTAGGAAAAAGAAGAAAATAATTTTATAAAAAAGGGTTG
>JAZRPI010000010.1:0-1557 GCA_045649165.1 Eubacteriales bacterium
CCCGAAGCTCTCGGAAAATATGATAACTGCCTTCGGCGGTATTAATAAAAACCCTAACTGTCCCGAAAACTTTTTTATTGATACACAAAACACTTCCGCTTCCCTATTTCCCTTGCTTTCTACAAGAGAAAAAAGGGCTAAACTGACTACGTTTGACAGTCAACCGTCTGCTTTGCATACGGTCAACGGAATTACCCTTGTTCTTGGCAAAAATTTAATCTATAACGGTGTTTTGCAGTTTGATAATCTTTCAGAAAACACAAACAAACAGCTTGTTTCAATGGGAAGTCTTGTTATCGTTTTTCCTGACGGTTATTATATAAACACTCTTTCCGCTGACGAAATAGGTGTTTGCTCTGACAAGGGCTTTCTCGGTCAAAAAAACTGTATTACAGATAAACACGTCGGCTGTTTCCCCTGTCTTTCTGACAGTATACCGACAGTATCAAACAATGCTCCTACTAACCCAAAAAACAATGACCTTTGGTTCAACACCCTTTACTACCCTAACGTACTTAACATCTATTCAGAAACAGAGCAAAAGTGGGTAGCCATTGCTGCAACTCACATTTGTATCAGAGTTGAAGGAATAAGCGATGGTCTAAATATAGGCGACACAATAGAAATTTCGGGTGCTTCTGATGATATAAACGGTATGAACACTATTGTCAGCATGGGCGATGACTACATAATACTTTCAGGTATGCTTGAAATATATAAGGGCTTTAACACAACGAGTGACACTCCAATTACAGTTGAAAGAAGTATACCATTGCTTGATTTTGTTTGCGAACACCAAAACAGACTCTTTGGCTGTCGTTACGGTAAAAACAGCAAAGGCGAATTTGTAAACGAAATATATAGTTCAAAACTTGGTGACCCAAAGAACTGGAATTCTTTTTCGGGGCTTTCAACCGACAGTTACGCGGCTTCTTGCGGAAGTGAAGGAAAATGGACGGGTATTATCTCTCACATGGGATACGTCGTATTCTTCAAAGAAAACAAAATACACCGTCTCTTTGGCACAAAACCGTCAAACTTTAATCTGTATCAGGATGAATATCCCGGTGTAAAGGAAGGAAGCGAAAAATCACTCTGTATTCTGAACGGTACTCTTTACTACCATTCAGAACACGGTATATATTCATACTCAGGCAGTTCTCCAACCTGTGTTTCGTCAATTTTTGGAGAAGAAAAATTTTCTGACGCTGTTGGCTGTATATATAAAAACACATACTACGTGTGCATGAAAGATAAGAACAATCAAAGTTCACTCTTTACATACGATACAGAAAAACAGTTGTGGCACAGAGAAGATAATTCTGATTATTACCTTTTATCAGCCTATGACGGAAATATTCTTGGAATTAGAAAAACAAAAAACGAATACTCACTTGATATTTTGAAATCAATACAAATTCCCGAACTTTGCAAAACGCTGTACGGTAACACAACAGAATACGAAAACTCGCTTGACTGGTATGTAATAAGCGGTAAGATTGGTCTATCTATTGACGAATGCAAATTTGTAAATCGCATAAAAATCAGACTTGAAGC
>JAZRPI010000011.1:0-5255 GCA_045649165.1 Eubacteriales bacterium
GCTGCTGAAGTAATCGTCGCAAAGAACAGACACGGTGCTGTAAGAAACGTTGATATCGGTTGGTTGCCACAGTATACTAAGTTTATTACACTCGACAAAACTCAGCTTACTGAGCAGTAATTTTAGATAATTTTTTACAAGGAGAAGAAAATGACAGCTTTTGACGGCATTTTAAAAAAAATTAAATATGCTGTTAACTCCTTTTCTATGCTCGAAGAAAACGACAGCGTTTTGGTCGGTTTTTCGGGCGGAAAAGATTCAGTACTGTTGCTCTATTCTCTTTGTAAACTTGCTGAACAATATAATATAAGCGTTACGGCGTTTCACGTTAACCACAATATACGCGGAGACGAAGCTGTCTTAGACCGTAACTTTTGTAAAGACTTTTGCGAAAAAAATAATATAAAATTTGCTGAAAGCAACGTTTTTGCAGTAGAATATGCAGAACAAAACAAGATAGGCCTTGAAGAAAGCGCAAGAATTTTACGCTACAAAGCCTTTGAAGAATATGCTAAGCAAAACAAGATAACAAAAATTGCAACAGCGCATACGTCTTCCGACAATCTTGAAACCGTTTTGTTTAACCTGTCTCGCGGTTCGGGCTCTGACGGCATAAAAGGTATCCCACCCATCAGAAGCAATATTATAAGGCCGCTTATATACTGTTCAACTGACGAAATAGTGTCAGCTTTAGAAGACCTAAATCTCAGCTACGTTACCGACAGCACGAACAGTGACGTAATTTATACGAGAAACAGTATCAGACACAACGTTATTCCACATTTAAAAAGCATTAACCCGAATATTGAAGAATCTTTGTCAAGACTTTGCGAGATTATAAGGGCTGACAACGACTTTATTAATTCTTTTGTTGACGAGAGTGACTACATTGAAACAAACAAAGCAAAAGAATTGCACTATGCAATAAAGTCGCGTAAACTTATGTCAATGTATAAAAAAATATGTCCAAAAGGGCAGATAACAAAACTGCACGTTGACGAGATTATAAAGCTTATTGACGTTTATTCAAAAAACGACTGCAAGGAAATAAAAAAATTATCACTTCCAAGCAAAATTGACTTTGTTATAGACAAAGACAAATGCTATTTTCAACAAAGTGTTGAAAATAAGATACTGCAAACGCAGTCTTTGAAACGTGGACTGAACGAACTGCAAGACGATTGCGGTTACGTCTATATTTCCGAAAACAAGGACGAGATAGAAGAATATCTAAACAAAAATATTTACAAAACAGTAATATCAGTCGGTGTAAATTATTTAGGCGATTTTGATACAATATACGTTAGAAAACGACAAGACGGAGACGTGTTTTCGTTTTCCAATATGACAAAAAAAGTCAAGAAAATGCTAAACGATGCAAAAATACCGGTAAAAATACGCGATATTCTACCTGTATTCTGCGACAGTCATGGTATTTTCTGGATTCCTACGTTTCCTGTACGCGATGACAGAAAACCAAAAGAAAACTTAAAGATTACGTATATATACTACATGACACAGGAGATAATAAAATGAATAAGGACATTAAGTCGATTCTCGTAAGCGAAGAAGAAATCGAGCAAATCGTAACAAAAATTTCAAAACAGATTACAGAAGATTACAAAGACAGAGATTCAAAGCTCCTTCTTCTGTGCATACTTAAAGGCTCTGTCGTATTCATGGGCGACCTTATGAAGCATATTGACCTTCCCGTTGAAATTGATTTTATGAAAGTATCGTCATACGGAGCAGGTTCAAAAACAAGCGGAAGCGTCAACATTGTTCTTGACATACACCGAAACGACCTTAATAACGTTGATATAATTATCGTTGAAGATATAATTGACAGCGGCAGAACTTTGTCGTATTTGTCAAACTACCTTAAACTCAAGGGCGCTAAGAGCGTAAAAACGGTTACATTACTTGACAAACCGAGCAGACGCGAAGTAGACTTCGTTCCCGACTACACAGGAAAAGTTATCCCTGACGAATTCGTTGTCGGCTACGGACTTGACTACGCTGAAAAATACAGAGCCCTTCCCTACGTTGGAATTTTGAGCCCTGAAGTATATTCCAAATAATCAAAAGAGAAATTTTCTATGCATCAGGGCATAATATAAATTAAGACAATTAGTTAGTTTTTTTGGAGGAAAGCTTTAATGAAATCAAAAGGCACACTTAAAGTAATTATATTTTACGTTGTCCTTATCGGCGTCTTGCTTATTGCGATTACGTCTATATTGGGCAGCGTGAAAAATGATGAATACACATACGGCGAAGTTGTTGAACTGTTTACGTCGGAACAGGTTAAAAAATGTTACGTCGGAAATGACAACATACTCTATATTGAAACCGTTGCGGGTAAACAAATCACATACGAAATACGCGATATAAGCATATTCTACACCGACCTTAGCGAAACAATTCTCAAACAGGTTGAAGAAGGCAAAATCGAGTCTTTTGACTACGAACCCATACAGAAAACACCTTGGTGGCTTTCATTTTTACCCTACGTTATCGTAATGGTTATATTCATAGTTATATGGGTATTCGTTATGAATCAGGCAACCGGCAGGGGCGGAAAAATGAACAGCTTTGGCAAAGCGAGAGCAAAGCTTTCATCAGACGACAAGAAAAAGGTGCTTTTCAAGGACGTTGCAGGTGCTGACGAAGAAAAAGAAGAATTACAGGAAATCGTTAACTTCCTTAAAGACCCTTCAAAATTTACAAAACTTGGCGCAAAGATTCCCCACGGCGTACTCCTTGTAGGCCCTCCCGGAACAGGTAAAACACTTCTCGCCAAGGCAGTTGCAGGCGAAGCTGACGTTCCTTTCTATTCAATAAGCGGTTCCGACTTCGTTGAAATGTACGTTGGTGTTGGTGCTTCACGTGTACGTGACCTTTTTGATACAGCTAAAAAGCATAAAGCAAGTATTATATTTATAGACGAAATAGACGCTGTCGGACGTCACAGGGGCGCAGGTCTCGGCGGCGGCCACGACGAAAGAGAACAGACTCTCAACCAGCTCCTTGGTGAAATGGACGGTTTTGGAAGCAACGACGGCATAATCGTTATTGCCGCTACAAACAGACCTGACATTCTCGACCCCGCCCTTCTCCGTCCCGGTCGTTTTGACAGACAGATTACTGTTAACTACCCCGACATCAAGGGCAGAAAAGAAATACTCATGGTTCACTCACGTAACAAGCCCTTTGAAAAGGACGTTGACCTTGAAAAAGTTGCTCAGACAACAGTTGGCTTTACAGGTGCTGACCTTGCAAACCTGCTTAACGAAGCAGCACTTCTTGCGGCAAGAAAGAACAAAGCTCTCATCGGTATGGAAGATATTGAAGAAGCTTCAATCAAGGTTATTGTTGGTACTCAGAAGAAGTCCATGAAGATTAAAGAGTCGGAAAAACTCAAGACCGCGTACCACGAAGCAGGTCACGCTATTATCGCTCACGTTCTTCCCACACTTGACCCCGTAAGACAGATTTCTATTATCCCCAGCGGCAGAGCTTTGGGTTATACACTCAATCCCCCCGTTGAAGATAAGTACAGCGTATACAAAAACGGAATCAAAGAAGAAATCGCTATGCTTCTCGGTGGCAGAGCTGCTGAAAAGATTATATTCGACGACATCTCAGGCGGCGCTTCAAACGACATCCAGAGAGCTACAAACCTTGCAAGAAACATGATAACAAAGCTTGGTATGAGCGACGACTTAGGCCCCATTGTTTACGGAAGCGAACACGAAAACGATGAAGTATTCCTTGGCAGAAGCTACAATCAGTCACGTAACTACTCTGAAGAAACTGCATCAAAGATAGACGCTGAAATCAAGCAGATTGTATTTGAAGCATACAACAGAGCTCTTGAAATACTCAAAGAAAACATTGACAAGATGCACTTTATCGCAAAATATCTCGTAAAACACGAAATTATTGACGATAAGCAGTTTGAAGCCATTATGAACGGCAATCCCACAGAAGAAGACATTGAAAAAATGGCTGATGAACGTAAAAAGCAGAGTAAGGCTGAAAACGAAGAACAGCAGAGAATAAACGAAGAAAACGAAAAAAAGGCTTTTGAAGAAGCAAAGAAAGCTGAAGAAGAAGCAAAAAGCATAATTAATGACGAAAACTTCGGCTTTGACGCTTTTGCAGAAAAAGTTAATACAGAAGCAGAAGAAAAAGAAGAAACTTCTGACGAAGAAGACAAATAAAATTTGATTTTTAGGGGCTACACTTAGAAAAATATATGTAGCCCTTAAAATAAACTTAAATGCTAAAACCACAGGGGTACATATATGGTAGACTTGATGACTCTTGAAAAGCAGTTTTTATCTGCCCATATAAAAAACGGCATCGTTGCCGTTGATTTTACAATGGGCAACGGTCACGATACATTATTTTTATCAAAAGCAATAGGAGAAAACGGCAAACTCTACGCTTTCGATATACAAGACCAAGCGCTGATTAACACAAGACAGCGCCTTGAAGAAAACGGCTGCTATAACAACTACACGCTTATAAAAGCGTCTCACAGCCTTGTCAAAGATTACGTAAAAGAAAAAATAAACGTAGGCGTATTCAATCTCGGTTATTTACCCGGTGGGGATAAAAGAATAACAACTTTACGTGAAACGACAATCCCTGCAGTAGAAGCAGCTCTTGAACTGTTGGCTGACGACGGAATTATTCTTATTGCAATATACCCAGGCCACGCTGAAGGCGAAATCGAAGGCAAACTTCTTACTGAAATGCTTTCCAAACTTGACCGTAAGCAAATATGCGTAAGCCGTTTTACCATACTCAATTCCCCCACTTCCCCATATTTTATTGCGGTTGAGAAAAAGTAATATGTTGAATGTAAAAATTATATGCTGCGGTACTCTGAAAGAACAGTACTTGAAAGATGCAGTAAAAGAATACGAAAAAAGACTGTCTGCATTCTGCAAACTGTCAATACAGGAAATCAAGGAAGATTCAATTAATGCAGTATTACCTGCCGTTGAGTCTTTCAAGGAGTGCAAAATTGCACTCTGTATTGAAGGCAAAATGCTTTCATCGGAAGATTTGGCTCAGAAAATTGAAAATTTAGCCGTTACAGGCACTCACGACATAGCTTTCATAATAGGCGGAAGCGAAGGACTGTCAGACACTATAAAAAATATGTGCGACATAAAGCTGTCTTTTTCAAAAATGACATTTCCGCATCAGCTTATGCGCGTAATTTTGCTTGAACAGATTTA
>JAZRPI010000012.1:0-3398 GCA_045649165.1 Eubacteriales bacterium
ATGCCAATGTTATTGGTACTATAATGATTGACAATAAAGAGAACGACAATGTCGGTGTTTATAAAAAGTCGAAGTACAAGTACGGCTATAAATACAGATATAAGGAATAATGATGATTGATATTCATTCACATTTTCTGCCAGAGATAGACGACGGAGCGAAGAATGTTTCTGAAAGCATTGCGATGCTTGTTGACAGCAAGAAGCAAGGTGTTGAAATGTGTGTCGGCACTTCTCACGTTACTGTTCACAGTGAAAATAGCATTGATAAGTTTCTCGAAAAGAGAAAAAACAGCATAGAGATACTTGAGAAGAGAATAGAAAAAGAAAAATGCGAAATACCGAAGCTTTTGTATGGAGCTGAAGTTTTTCTTGACAATGACATTTCTCTTTATGAAGATATATCAAAGCTGTGTATGGGTGATACAAATTATATTCTTGTTGAACTTTCGCCTTTGGGATACTATCCTTTGTATGCCGAATGGTTGTATTCGCTTACGCTGAAAGGGTTTAAGCCTATTGTAGCACACGTTGAAAGATATCCGTATTTAGAGCAATTTTTGTCAGAGCTTGACGGTATAGATATTATATGTCAGATGAATGCCAAGTCGATTTTGAAACGTGCAAAACGCAATCAGCTGCTTGACCTTTATGAAAGGGGCAAGAAAATTATAGTATCTTCTGATATGCACAATATGCATCTTAGAAAATGCCTGATGAAGAAAGCAAAAGAGAAGTTGCAAAAACATCATCCGGATATAGCGGAGAATGTATTTATTAACAACGCAAAAGAAATATTCAATTTTTAATAATAAAAAACACGCTGTGAAAACAGCGTGTTTTGTTTTTTTACATATTTTCAATAAAGCTGTCAAGGAATGAAACGTCAAGGTCTTCGATGTTACCTGCGTCACTCTTTTGGGGAATTTCTTGGTTGATAGGTAACTTTGCAATATTCTTGATATCATAGTTTGCAGCAATACTGTCGATATGGCTTTCGCCATAGATATAATGCTTTTCGTTGCAATTAGGGCAAGTGAAGTATGACATATTTTCTACGATACCGTAGATAGGAATGTTCATCATTTTTGCCATTTTTACAGCCTTTTCAACAATCATTGAAACAAGCTCCTGCGGAGACGTAACAATGATGATTCCGTCAACGGGGATTGATTGGAAAACTGTAAGCGGAACGTCGCCTGTGCCGGGGGGCATATCGATAAACATAAAGTCTACGTCTTCCCAGATGACGTCTGTCCAGAACTGTTTTACTGTTCCGGCTATTACAGGACCACGCCATACAACAGGGTCTGTTTCGTCCTGCAAAAGAAGGTTGATTGACATAATATCAATACCACCCTTAGTCTTTGCGGGAATGATACCCCTGTCATCAGCAAATGCTTTTTCTTTTACGCCAAAAACCTTAGGGATTGAAGGGCCTGTCAAGTCGGCGTCAAGAATAGCAACTTTGTTGTTTTTCTTATTCATAGCGGATGCCAAAAGAGAAGTTACGAGAGATTTACCTACGCCGCCTTTTCCGCTGACAATTCCGTAAACTTTTTTTACACTGCTTGCAGCATTAAGTTTTTCGTGCATAAACTGCGGGTCTCTTGAAGAGCAGTTTGCAGAGCAGTTTTGACAATCGTGTGTGCAATTTTCGCTCATTTTGTCTTTACAGTCAAATTGACCGCATACTCCTTATTTTTATTGTTTTTCTAAGATATAATTATACCCCAAAATAAAAATATGTCAACAAAAAAGGCGTCAATTATTTTGTATTGCAGATATATAAAATGAAATAAATCTATAAAAATTAAAAAGTTGTTTACCTTATTTAATAAATATGTTATAATGAGTTAGGAGAACGAATTCAAAAGGGGGAAAAGGTTTTGAAGAATAACAAAAAGAAAATAATTGCACCCATTGTTGTTACGATTTTGACTTTGGCATATTTTGTTGTTTATTTTGGATTTTTGATTTCTCTTATACCTGGAATTTGGAAATATGCCTTAGCTGTTATACCGCTTATTTTTTCGGGTGTAATAGTTTGGGTTTGCATAGAAAGAATAAATGAAATAAAGAAAGGCGAAGAAGATGATATTAGTAAATACTGATTATATTAGCGGAAAAGAATTTGAAATGCTGGGACTTGTGAAGGGTAGCACAATCCATTCCAAGCACGTTGGAAAAGATATCTTGCAGAGCTTCAAAACGTTGGTTGGCGGCGAACTTAAGGCTTATAACGAAATGATGAACGAAGCAAGAGCGATTGCGACAAAGAGAATGGTTGAAGAAGCTGAAACACTTGGTGCGGACGCTGTGGTAAATGTTCGCTATGCATCATCTGCAATTATGCAGGGTGCAGCTGAAGTTATTGCATACGGCACAGCTGTAAAATTTATCTAACAAAAAAAGCAGATGAAAAATCATCTGCTTTTTTATTGTTATCTGTTACAACCGCAGCCGTTATTTCTGTTGTCGTCTTTGTTGCAGCAGTCAAGACCTGCTTTATCGAATGCAGGGTTATACATATAATAGTTCTTCTTGTCGCAAGATTTGTCCTGTGCTATACGCATAGCGTCTGAAAATCTCTGATAGTGTACGATTTCTCTTGCACGAAGGAATTTGATAACGTCCGAAACATCGGGGTCGTCAGAAAGACGGAGAATGTTGTCGTATGTTACTCTTGCTTTTTGTTCAGCGGCAAGGTCTTCGTTTAAGTCAGCGAAAACGTCTCCTTTTACTGCTAAATACGCAGTGGTGAAGGGAACACCTGCGGCAGAAACGGGGTAAATACCTGTTGTATGGTCAACGAAATATGAGTCAAATCCACTCTTTTTGATTTCATCTATGCTCAGATTTCTTGTAAGCTGATGAACGATTGCAGCTATAATTTCCATGTGCGCAAGTTCTTCAGTTCCGACGTCCGTCAAAACGCCGATTACTTCGTCATAAGGCATACTGTATCTCTGATTGAGATAGCGTAATGACGCGCCGAGTTCGCCATCAGGACCGCCAAGTTGCGTGATTATGGCTTTTGCGAGTTTTGCGTTAGGAGTTTTAATTTTTACCGGATATTCTAATTTCTTTTCGTAAATCCACATATATATTATCCCTCACATTCCCAGGGCCAAGGTGATTTTATCCATTTCCACTCGTCAGACCTGTTTGCGTTTGCGGTCAAAGGACCGTATTTGTCTTCAAATTCTTTTCTTGCGCATTCAGCTTTTTCTCTTGCTTTATAGAAATAGTCAAGAGCCTTGTTGCAATAAGGGTATACGTCAAGATAAAGGTTTGCTTCAATAAGTTCAAAGTCAGCCATCTGTACTTTTTTTAAGAGTTTTTCTCTTTCTCTCATAAACAGCAGCCCCCTTTGTTTGATTTATATCCATAAAAAGG
>JAZRPI010000013.1:0-4527 GCA_045649165.1 Eubacteriales bacterium
TCATTCAATTGACGAATTGCTTGAAGAAGTAAAAAAATATAACACAGACGATGTTTTTGTTATCGGCGGAGCAAGTGTATACAAACAGATGCTTCCGTATTGCAACACTGCTTACGTTACAAAATTTGATAAGTCTTATGAAAAAGACGCCTACTTCCCTAACCTTGACGAAGACCAAGAATGGACTCTTGTCAATACAGGCGAAATGCAGACGAGCGACCCTGAAACAGATACAGAAGCAAATCTTAACTTTTATTTTACCGAATACAGAAGAAAATAATAAAAACAACACCCTGAAAGCAAATTTCAGGGTGTTTCTTTTGTTATTTGATTTTAATTTCTTTTCCGAGAGCAAATGAATAGATTACAATATCATTTACGTCTTTTCCAAGCAATTTCTTGCAGGCTTCAGCATAATAAGTAAGCTGTGTTTTATGACGCTCTATAAGCGTTTTTTCAGCCTTTCCCGATTCAATATCACTATCACTGAACCAGTCTGTTTTATAGTCAAGCAGTGTGATTTCTCCTTTATCGTTTTCGTATAACAGGTCAATTACACCCTGTACAAGTATTTTTTCGTTTTCGAATATTTCCTTGTTTTGCTTGTCCGTCATAAACTGAGTTGCAGGAAGTTTTATTGTAAATCTCTTTTCGCGCCATACTTTTTTTGCTTTTAGTATATCATTAAACAAATCGCACTTAAAGAAAGATTTAACTTTGTCAACGTTTATAAGCTCTGCCGTCTTTCTGTCAATAAATCCTTTTTCAATCATTCTTGAAATTTCGTTTTCAACAGAATTTTTCTGCACGTTGGTAAAATCACAGAACTGCATAAATACGTGAGTTGCAGTACCCCTTTCGGCTCCTGTTGCACGATTGTTATCAGATAACAAAAATTTAGGCTTAGTATACATTGACGGAACTGATATATCAACGTCTGTTGCATATTCATCAAGAACTCCCGGATAAAGCTTTGATACTGAAAGCTTTGTCGGCATAACCGTCAACTCTTCGTTTGGATACTTGTATTCAAGTCTATCCTTGATTATATTCTTATACTCTTCGATAAGCTGACTGTCATAAACCTTTTCAACAACAGTTTCGTCTTCATTTGAAGTAATAATCGAACTATAATCAACTAATTCAAGCGAATAATCACTGTAATCAGAATTAAGTATTCCCCACAAGATAAGTTCAGACAATGTATTTGCATTAAGCAACACAAACTGTGACACATTATCTCTGCCAATACTTATATCTTTAACTTTTTCAGCAACTTTCTTGAGAGATGACGTAATTATCAGACGTTTCTTTGCTCTTGTCAAAGCAACGTATAAAACACGTAACTCTTCATCAAGCGCATTTTCTTTCAAGTAGTATTTTGATGCAATTCGTGTAAACGGGTCAAACCTACCGAATGAAGTGCTGTCGCGAAGTTTCAAAGTAAGTCCAAGCTCTTTTGAAAGAATATAGTTTTTCTTCTCATCATTCTTATTGAGTAAACTACCAGTGTCGCACAGAAATACCGTGTCAAATTCAAGACCTTTTGAGTTATGAACAGACATAATATTCACAACACCTTTACCTTCAGCAGTTATCTTTGCATTACCAAGCTGAGTATTCTTATCAAGAACGTCGTTAAGATATAATATAAAATTATATAATCCTTTGAAGCTACCGTTTTCAAACTGCATAGCATATTCATACAAGAGTAACAGGTTTGCTTGTCGTTCAATATCCGAATCATTATCCATTTTGCCCGACAAAAGTTCAACTATATGCGTTTCATTGTAAATATACCTTACAAGCTTGTCAACAGGACACCCTTCCGCGTATTTTCTCCAAGAATTAAGTCTACTCAAAAATGAATTGCATTTATCGCAATTATTTTCTTTTGCATATTTTTTTACAGCATTATAAAGACTTCCGTTTTTCTCATTCACTCTGATAGTAGTAATTTCATTCATAGTGAAATTAAATATCGGACTCTTCATAACACCCGCAAGGTAAATATCTCTTGAAGGGTTGTCAATAGCATTCAAAAGACAAAGCATCAAGAGAACAGCGTCATTTTCAAAAAATCCCCTATCCACCTGATTGAAACACTGTATATTTCTTCTTTTGAGAGCATCTTCAAAGAAAATAGTTCTCTTTTTTGAACGGAACAATAGAGCTATATCAGACGGGTCAGTGCCCTGTTTTATAAGACTTTGAATCTCATTTGCAACAAGTTCTGCTTCTCTGATATATCCTTTTGTTAACTCATCATCGTTCAAAAAACACATTCTTACGTCGTAGTCTTTTTCGTCTTCTGAATATATTCTTGAACAAACAAGCTTGTCTTCTTTCGTATACGGCATTTGACCACTGTTGTTATTGAACAATACGTCAAATACAGCATTTGAAAAATCAAGTACCGTCCTGTTGCTTCTAAAGTTATCAGATAGGAATATAGTAACTCCGTCAGATTCGTCATCTTCTCCCTTATATTCGGGAAATGCGTTTCTATAATTTGAAAATAAAGTTGGTTCAGAACCCCTGAAGCCATATATACTCTGTTTTATATCGCCAACCATAAAACGATTTTTAGGGGTACTTACAGCAGTAAATATTTTGTCCTGAAGCTCGTTTACATCCTGATATTCGTCAATAAAAATATACTTATATTTTTCCTGAACGTTTCTTGCTATTTCACTTACACAAGATAGGCTGCTGTCTGTGTATAAAAGCTTTAATGTCAATCTTTCAAGGTCGTTGTAATCAAGAAGACCCCTTTTTATTTTTTCTTTTTGATATCGTTCTTCAAAAAGCAAAAGAAATTCATACAACGTTTTATTTATTTCCGCTGTTTGAACAAAATGTTCTCTTATATATTTTTCAGAGAATGAGAAAATTTCGTCCTTAATTTTCTTTATATCGCTTTTGTATTCGTTTCTCAAATACTGATAAAAAATTGCTTCTTCAGTCTTCTGTTCTTCTTTAACAGATTTAAGTGACATAAATTCAACGTCAGAAAACAACTTATATAACTTATTGTATGATGATTCTTTTAATGCTTGCAGCACACTAAAACAAAACCTTACATCGTCTTCAAATGCAGGAAGATATTTACTTGCAAAAACATCATCTCCAAAAAACAAATCACAAGCATCTTTGAAGTTTGAATAATAATATTCAATCGTTCTTGTAATATGTCTTTTTATAACACTTCCCCATTTTGTTTCAAATATATTTTCATCAGCTGAAGAAAGTAATTCTTTGGAATTGTGTAGCAATACTTCTACACCTTGGGGATAGTTCCTGAGTGAATTATAAATATCAGCAAAATCAACCGCCAAATTATTGTCTGTTTTTCCAAGCAAAAAGCTTTCAGAAAACTCTTCAAAGTTGGGTATGTTTTGCGAATGTAATCCACCGTAACACTCTTCGATTAATTCATTGAGAACGTTGTTGCAAATAAGGCTTGTCTCTGTTTCATCTGCAATTCTTATGCTCGACGGAAGTCCTAAAGTTTGAAAGTTCTTCTTTATAAAATCAAAACAAAACGAGTGTATTGTACAAATTTTTGCACTACCAAGCATAAGAAGCTGCTTCGAAAGATGTTTATCACTTGGATTCTGCTGTAAAGCTTCATATATAGCCTTTGATATTCTTTCACGTAATTCTGTTGCAGCAGCCTTTGTAAAAGTTACTACAAGCAAATCAGAAACGTTGATTGGGTTGTCTTTATCTGTTACAAGCTTTATAATCCTTTTTGTCAATACAGCAGTTTTACCTGAACCGGCAGCTGCTGATACAAGAAGGGTGTGATTACGTGAATTTACAGCGTCAGCCTGTGATTTTGTCAATTCAATTTTCTTGCTCATCAAGGCCCCCCTTTTCCACGCGTCTGCAAACAGGCTTCATAGCGCAATACGTACACGGCGATTTATTTTCATCATCCGTTATAGGCTTTGCGTTTACCTTACCCGATTTCATATCCTTTGCAATATCACATAAAATTTTATTTATCTTTTCCGACAATTGACCAAACTGTTCAATAGTTTGTAAACTATCGCTTGCTCTTAAACTGCCATCCTTTTTTGCCTTAATGGGAATATATAGACCATTAAGGCCTTTATCCATAGCTTTGAGAACTTCAATATCATTGATAAGAAGCCCATTTCTTTCTATACTGTTTTGAGCATCAGTATATACGTTTGAAAAATCATTGTCATTCTTTACGTTTACAGTTGGTGCTTTGGCAGAATAATAAAGCATACCTGCAGGTAATATCTCGCCTTCACAACCGATTTTTTTCTTGAACCAGTCTTCTTTTGCATTCCATACTGCAAATAAATACAAAAGCATTTGAAGGTTGAGCCCTTTTTCAATATCATCCATTGAAAATTTCTTTGTACCCGTCTTGTAATCAACGATTCTTATATAAACGTCATTACCTTTTTTATAAGTATCAACACGGTCAATAAACCCTCTCATATAGAGTTTTGAACCGTCTTCAAGGTTGATTTCATAAGGTGCAATACC
>JAZRPI010000014.1:0-3663 GCA_045649165.1 Eubacteriales bacterium
GTGATACCCATTCCCTTTTCGATATCTCTGTCAATCTTTGTCTGAGGACGGTTGTCTTCTTCAAAGTATGTGATAAACTGCTTGGGAGCTGAGGGGAGTTCAAGTTCCTGCGGAGCGCCTTTATATTCTTTCCAAGCTTTGAGAATTTCTTCTTTTGAAGGTTTGTTCTTGAATGATACAAACACAGCAGCCAAATGTCCGTCAGATACAGGTACGCGGATGCACTGTGTTGTAATATGGGGAGCATTAGCTTTAACGATTTCGCCGTTTTCAACCTTACCCCAGATTCTGAGCGGTTCCTGTTCGCTCTTTTCTTCTTCGCCACCAATGTAAGGAATAACGTTGTCAATCATTTCAGGCCATTCTTTAAATGTTTTACCTGCGCCTGAAATTGCCTGATATGTTGTTACTACAACGTCTGTAGGTTCATATTTCAAAAGAGCTGAAAGCATGGGAACATAGCTCTGAATTGAGCAGTTAGGCTTAACAGCAATAAAGCCTTTCTTTGTTCCAAGACGCTTCTTCTGAGCTTCAATAACTTCAAGGTGAGCATCGTTGATTTCCGGTACTACCATAGGAACGTCGGGAGTCCAACGATGTGCAGAGTTGTTTGATACAACAGGAATTTCAGCCTTTGCATAAGCTTCTTCCAAAGCTCTGATTTCGTCTTTGTTCATATCAACAGCGCAGAATACAAAGTCAACCTTTTCTGTACTTGCCTTTATATCAGATGCATCTGTAACAATAATCTTCTTTACCGCTTCAGGCATGGGAGTCTGCAACTTCCAACGGTCACCAACTGCTTCTTCGTAAGTCTTTCCTGCAGAACGTGCACTTGCTGCAATAGCAACAACTTCAAAATAAGGGTGATTGTCAAGCAATGTCAAAAAACGCTGACCAACCATACCTGTTCCGCCAACTACGCCTACTTTTAATTTCTTTTCCATAATATCTTCTCCTATTCTAATGAATAAATTTAAATCAAAATAATAAAAAAAACCCGAATACGCCTTACGCATTCGGGGTGCGAAAACAAATTTTCACACGGTTCCACCCGAGTTTTTAACTCACAAATGTCCGTATACCTAATGACTCACGGGTGGTATTCTGTATCGTGCACTTACGGCCATCTCAGCTTCTGGTCGCTCTCTGTAAAGGCAATATATACAAAACATATCCCTTGAATTTTGTTTATGATACCATATTTAAGTACAACTGTCAATAATATTATATTAAATATATTATTTTATTTGTCCAAAGCAAAGGCTTTGGGCAACAGTTCACTTATTTTATAAATCTTATACTTTTCTTCGTTCTTAGCAACAACTATTTCAAAATTCTTATCCGCAAATTCAGCCAACACCTGTCGGCATACTCCGCAAGGAAAACAATAATCGTCTCCGCCTGTAATAACAATCGCTTTAAAATCTCTTTTTCCATCAGAAACAGCGCTTGACAAAGCGCTTCTTTCAGCGCATATTGTTGCAGAATACGATGAATTTTCTATATTGCAACCTTTGTATACACTTCCGTCTGAGCATAAAAGAGCCGCACCGACTTTAAAGTTTGAATATGGAGCATAAGCCTTTTCTTTTGCTTCAAAAGCTTCTTTTATGGGATATTTCATCTGATTTCTCCTATATAAAGAATTCTACTAAGTTCATTTTTATTTACTGAATTAATGATATGCCCCGCAAGTCTTACAGCGCTGTTTTGAATATAGCTTTCAGATGAAATCTCTTTTGCAGCATCAGCAATGATTCGTCTCTGTTCGTTTTCATTGACTTTTTTCAAAAGCTTTGATACATAGTTTGCATCTTCTTTTATTACTTCAATTCCATTCTTTCCGGCTATTTTAGCAAAAATAGCGTTAGTCAGAACAACAGAATAAATATTTGTTCCCATATCATTATATTCACGGTTATTTTTTTCGCAATATCCGTAACAAAGCTGTTGTATTTCATCTTCGCCATATTGGTTTACAAAGGCGTTTTCTTTTACTAAATTTTCAAGAAATCTTTTAAGATGTAATACTCCCCTGTAACCGCCGCAACCGTTTACAGAATTATATGCAAATACTCGTTTTGTTCCGTGAGCAAAGAATTTTACGCTGTATTTTTTGAGATAGTTCAAAACGTCTTCGTCTATTAATTTATTGTATGATATATCAGTAAAATTAATCCTATTAGACCTGAGTTTTACAACGTAGCTAACACATTCAAACATAAGCTGTTTTATAAGCTTTAAGCCCTTTTTATATACGTCAGACACGTCGCTTTCCAATATATATTCCAAAGCGTCTTCATGACACTCAAAAGTAAACAAAGCTATATCAAGGGTGTACATAAGCGAATCAAAAATATCATTCGCCGTATCTTTCATTATTGATGTGCTTTCATTCCCGTTATAATCGGAAATAAGACGAGTTAGTATTTCTCCAATCTGAGTTTTGATAGTGTCAAACTTCTCTTCTGACAATAATTTCTGTCTTTTACCTTCGGCAGAAAGAGTTCTGAAATAGTCAGAGAAATTTATATTATCATAATTCAGTCCGTCACCATAAAGGCTTTTAAGTTCTCTCATCAATGTACCCTTCTGATTCATATACGTCTGCATTTACAGCAGTTTGTCCGTATTCCGTTTCGATATACTTTACAAGCAGGTCTATATCTCTGTCCGACAAAACTTCGATAGAGCCATACGCTTTGTTTTCATAAAAGTCTTTCAAAAGTCGCATCAAATCCCTGTCAGGAATTGTATCGCATACTGCTGTTTTTACCTTGAAAAATATGTGTATTAATTCTTCAAGAACAGAAGCGTAGTTTTCTTGATTGATAAATACAGAAGTACAGAATTCTTCGGCAATCAAGGGTAAAACTCCCGAGCCGATTTCTATTCTGTCGCTTTCACGCAAAGCCTTTTGAACAGCTAAACTAAGGTTGTTAATTTGCTTGACTGTAAGAACAAGTCCATACTCAACCGTTGATGAATTAAGCTCTGTCAAAGCGTTCTTAAGTGCAACAGTATCAGACACTGGAAACTGCGATATATTTATAAGTGAATTACTATTATTTCTCCGTTTTAAATACATATTATTTGACATACTTTTTGGTTATTTTTTGTGTTTTAATTATATCATTTTTTGCTTTTAAAGTCAAGAAACATATACTATAGACGCTATAACTATAATAACAAAAAGATATAATATCTGTTATCTATATCTACATTATAATTTTGACAAAAATAGATTTTCTTATTTATGATTAGTGCTTGACATATACTAATAATAATGGTAAAATAACCAATGTTGAAAACATCTGCAGGTGTGGCGGAATTGGCAGACGCGCTAGATTCAGGTTCTAGTGAAAGCAATTTCATGTGGGTTCAAGTCCCGTCACCTGCACCAAAAATACGGTATGCCCCTTTGGGTATGCCGTATTTTTTTGTTTGTCAAGATGAAGGGACTTGAAGGGGAGCGGTGTTTGAAAGTAATATGTAATAAGTAAAAGTGAAGAAGTAATGAAAAAAGACGACACGAAATCGTGTCGCCTTTTTATTTTTACATATATTCTTATGCAAGAATCTTGTCAAGGTTAGCCTTGATAGCAAGGATGAAGTCCTTTGTATTGAGAGCCTGAGCGTTGCCGCCTTCCCAAAGGTTAA
>JAZRPI010000015.1:0-4681 GCA_045649165.1 Eubacteriales bacterium
TTTTCTTCGTATGCTTTTCTTACAGCTATTGCAAGTTGGTCTGCGCAAGAAGTTGGTCTTCCACCGCAAGAATTGCCTTTAAGTTTTTCTTCAATATATTCAACAGTCATTCCTTCAAGCAATTTTGATATAGCTTGCAGATTTCCGCTGCATCCGCCTAAAAACACAATATTTGAAACAACGTTGTCTTCAATATCAAAAGCTATGTACTGCGAACAGACTCCCTGTGTTTTGTATTGGTATTTCATAATAGTCACTTCCATATTAATATATTTATATAAATTGATTATACACTATTATCAAACAGAAATCCACAGATATAAAAATCTTTTTTTGAATATTATTGAAATATTTGCCCTGTTTGTATATAATAATGTAGAAATAAATCAAAAAGAAGGCTAAATTTTAAAAATGCGAGTATTAATAATCAGACACGGTCAGACAGATTGGAATAAAAAAGGACTATTGCAGGGCACGATTGACATTCCGCTTAACGAAGAAGGGCTTAAACAGGCGGAAATGGCGTACGAGCAGCTCAAAGATGAAAAGATTGACGCTGTATTCTGTTCTCCGTTGACAAGAACAAGACAGACGGCAGAAGTTATTTTGAAAGATAGAAATATACCTATTATATATGACGAGAGAATTGTTGAACGCAGATTTGGCGTAGCCGAAGGAACAAGTATATACGATATTGATTTTGATGCTACTTGGATTCCTGGAAGACCGCCTATTTGTGAAGGTATGGAAACTTTCGAAATGCTGTATGACAGATTAGCCGACTTTTTTGATGAAATATACGAAAAATATTCTGACAAGACTGTTCTTGTAGTAACGCACGGTGGAACAAGTATTGTATGCGGATACTATTTCTGCGGACCACCCAAGACGGACAGAAGTGAGTATTTCTGCAAAAACTGTGTTGTAAAAGAGTATAACAAGTGATATTTTGTCATTGTTGTTGACAAAAAACGGTTGTTATTATATAATACTAAATTGTGATTAAAAACAAAAAGTAAAATGTGAGGTGCTATAATATGAGTAAGACGTTTATACCGCAAGGCTATAAATCAACTCTTGGAATATACGATACGCAGGTTGCAATTGGTCTGCTTCGTTCTAATTTTCAGGAGAACCTTTGTAATGCTCTCAATCTGAAAAGAGTTACAGCGCCCTTGTTTGTTTCTTCTGACAGTGGACTCAACGACGACTTGAACGGTGTTGAAAGAGCAGTTGCTTTTGATATACTTGAAACAGGTACTATGGCTCAGGTTGTTCACTCTCTTGCAAAGTGGAAGAGAATGGCTTTGTATAATTATAAGTTCGGTGTTGGCGAAGGCCTTTACACTGATATGAATGCAATACGCCGCGACGAAGAAATGGATAACATTCATTCTATATACGTTGACCAGTGGGACTGGGAAAAGGTTATTACTCGAGAAGACAGAAACGTTGAATATCTCAAGAACGTTGTATGCTCAATTGTTGACGCTGTTTGTGATACTCACGAATACATAAAATCTCTCTTTCCTGCAGTTAATACAGAAATCTGCAGAGAAGTAAGCTTTGTTACAACACAAGAACTTGAAGATATGTATCCCGACTTTACTCCCAAACAGAGAGAAAATGCATATCTCAAAGAACATAAAACAGCTTTTATTATGCAGATTGGTTGTAAGTTAAAGTCAGGCGAAAAGCACGACGGCAGAGCTCCTGACTATGACGACTGGCAGTTGAATGGCGATATACTTATCTGGAACGAAGTTCTTGAAAGCGCTTTTGAGATTTCTTCTATGGGTATCAGAGTTGACGCTGAATCACTTGACAAACAGTTGACACTCGCAAATGCAGACCACAGAAGAGAATATCCTTTCCACAAGATGCTTCTTGAAAACAAACTTCCGCTTTGTATTGGCGGCGGTATCGGTCAGTCAAGACTTTGCATGCTTATGCTTGGCAAGTGCCACATAGGCGAAGTTCAGGCATCTATCTGGGATGAAAAGACGTTGCAGATTTGTGCTGACGCGGGTATTGATATACTTTAATGGAAAAATTAAGCTGTACTGACAACCGGTACAGCTTTTTTTGTGTTCAAATGTAAAGTCCGATGTATTGACAAAAAAATCGGTGTATTATATAATGTATAAGTAAAAATATTATTATTTTTTCAGGAACTACAAAGAACTACGGAGAAAAGTTATGAACAAAATTCTTGAAGTGTTTGGAAGCAAGGTTTTTAATGATGCTGTAATGCGCGAAAAATTACCTAAAGAAATTTATAAGTCATTGCGCAAGACAATATCAGAAGGCAAAGACCTTGACGTGACTATGGCTAACGTTGTTGCGCACGCGATGAAAGAGTGGGCTATTGAAAATGGTGCTACTCACTATACGCACTGGTTCCAGCCTATGACAGGTATCACTGCTGAAAAACACGACAGTTTTATTATATCAACAGAAAACGGCGGCGCTGCAACTTCTTTTACATGGCGTCAGCTTATTAAGGGCGAACCCGATGCTTCAAGTTTTCCGTCAGGTGGTCTTCGTGCTACTTTTGAAGCGCGTGGATATACTGCATGGGACCCGACTTCTTATGCGTTTATAAAAGATGATACTCTTTGTATTCCGACTGTATTCTGTTCTTACGGAGGCGAAGTGCTTGATAAGAAGACTCCTTTGCTTCGTTCTATGCAGGCACTCAATAAACAGGTTTTGCGTATAACAAAACTTTTCGGTATGGACGACGTTGTTCGTACTATGCCTACCGTTGGTGCGGAACAGGAATACTTCCTTGTTGATGAAAAGTTATATAATAAAAGAAAAGACCTTATGTTTACAGGCAGAACACTTCTTGGTGCTGCTGCTCCTAAAGGTCAGGAAATGGGCGACCACTATTTCGGTACAATCAAGCCCAGAGTTGCCGCGTTTATGCGTGAACTGGATGAAGAACTTTGGAAACTTGGTATTTATGCTAAAACTGAACATAATGAAGGTGCACCTGCTCAGCACGAATTAGCGCCTTTGTTTGAAGATGCAAATACTGCTACTGACCACAACCAGCTTACTATGGAAATGATGAAGAAGGTTGCAAAACGTCATGGTCTTGTTTGTCTTCTTCACGAAAAACCGTTCCATGGCGTAAATGGAAGTGGTAAGCACAATAACTGGTCTATTTCTACAAATACCGGTGTTAACCTTTTTGACCCCGGAGATGACCCCTATAACAACTTAAGATTTTTGGTGTTCTTTACAGCGGTTATAAAAGCTGTTGACGAATATCAGGACCTTTTGAGACTCACAACTGCAAGTGCGGGTAACGAATGTCGTCTCGGCGGTCACGAAGCTCCCCCTGCGATTATATCAATGTGTCTCGGTGATGACCTTTTTGCAGTGCTTGAAGCTATTGAAAAAGGTGAAAATTACAGTAATACAGGAAAAGTTAAGATGGACATCGGTGTAAAGGTGTTGCCTAACTTGCAGAAAGACGGTACTGACAGAAACAGAACTTCGCCTTTTGCGTTTACAGGTAACAAGTTTGAATTCCGTATGCCCGGTTCAGCTCTTTCTATTGCAGACCCCAACACAGCTCTTAATACTATAGTTGCAGAATCATTGTGCCAGTTTGCTGACAGACTTGAAAAGGCAAAAGATTTTGAAAAAGAAGTTCGTATGCTTTTGAAAGAAACTGTTAAAAAGCATAAGCGTATATTATTTAACGGTAACAACTATTCTGAAGAATGGGTAAAGGAAGCTGCGGCAAGAAAATTGCTTAACCTTAAATCGACCGCTGATGCTATTTCGTATTATACAGAAGAAAAGAATATCGCTTTGTTTGAAAAGCATAATATATTTACAAGTAGTGAAATTTATTCAAGAAAAGAAATTGAATACGACAACTATTGCAAGATAAAGCATATTGAAGCTTTGATTATGGTGGAAATGACAAAGAAAGAAATCATTCCCGCGGTATCAGGTGAAATCAGCAAGCTTGCAAAGTCTGCTGAAATTATAAAGAATGTTGGCGGATACAATTCTGTTGAAGTTGAAAATGTTAAACAGATGTCAGCGCTTAACGTACAGCTTTATAAAAAGGTAGAAGCGCTTGAAAAAGCTATGGCTAAGTGTGACAAGGTTGTAGAAAACTCTGAAAAGGCTTGTGTGTACAGAGATGTTGTAAATCCTGCGATGGCTGAAGTAAGAAAAGTATCTGACGAACTTGAAAGAATTTGCCCCGAAAATACGTGGCCTATTCCTACATACGCTGAACTTTTGTTTAACGTATAATATAAAAAAGAAATAAAAAGTTGCTTATTGAAAAATAGGCAACTTTTTTGTTATGTTACGAAAATGACTAAATAAGCTGATTTGTTGTGTTTTAGCTGTGAAAAATGTAGAAGAAAGGTGTATAAAAAATGTCTATGTTTGGTGTAAAATAAACAAATTGAAAAAAACTTAAAAAAAATTCAAAAAAACGCTTGACAATATGGAACCATAGTGATATAATGGTCAAGCTGTCGCCGAGAAAGGCAGATAGCGAGATGGTCCTTGAAAATTGAACAACGAGAGAAAGTACAAAGCACAAAGAATGGAAACATTAAGAAGTGTAGAAGACAAAATAATCTCGACAATTCCTTTAAACAACGAGTAAATAAGAAGTAAGAAGAGCAAAACAGCGAACTTA
>JAZRPI010000016.1:0-4053 GCA_045649165.1 Eubacteriales bacterium
GATGATGAAGTATCAAAGTGGACAAAAGTAATAGCACAGGGTAACGAAGCTGACCAGCCTTATCCGAACATTTATACAATTTACGTTGCAGACGTAGCAAGGGGTGACGGAAGCGGTACATCTCCTGAAAACGCTATCGGTGCAACAGCAGAATACAGAACTAAGTACAACAGAATGCTTAAGATTCTTGCTATTCCTGCGGCTAACAGAACAGCTGCACAGAAAGCTGAATTTGATACCTATAAAGCACTCTACAAAGAAAGCGCTCTCTATAGAGCATTGAACGACGATAAACTCACTAATATGGGTGGTAAAGTCGTACTTGTTGGTCCTGTAACAATTGATGCGACAAACTCAAATACTGCATCAACAAGTAACGGTGACTTTGAATGGCCTTTGACAGGTATGGGTGAAGTTGTTATTACAAGCGTTGACAAGGGTGTTGACTACAGAACACAGGGCGCAAAACTTGTAATTGACAGAAGAAACGTTGGTGTTTCACTTTACGTTAAGACACGTACACTTTGGGAAAACCTTACAATTGAATATAAGTATGACTCATCAAAGAGTTCAGCAACAACAACACAGACAATGATTTGCTTCAACGGTAAAGCAGTTGTGTTCGGCAAGGGTCTCGTAGTTAACCCTGTTGACTCAAGCAGTGGAGACAAACATAAGTTCTATCCCAATATCGTAGGCGCAAGCAGATATGGTGCAAGCGGTACAACTAAGTACGAAACAAACATCGTTATCGAATCAGGTAGATGGGGCACAGTATACGGCTCAAGCTTTGGTCGTGTAATCACATCAACAGGCGCAAACGGCGAAACAATATACGGTGACTCTGCCGGTTACCATGTAGGTAACATCAACATTACTCTTACAGGCGGTAAGGTAAGCTGCGTAATCGGTGGCTCACGTACTGACTGGGCAAAATATAAGGGTAACGTTAAGGGTGACGTAACAATTATCGTTAAGGGTACTGCAGAAGTTGTAAAACTCTACGGTGCAAACAGAAACGGTATCGAAGGTAAGATTACAGTTAACGTATCAGAAGATGCATACGTTGGCACAGCATGGGGCTTTGCATTTGAAAATGATTATGCTCAGAACCAGCCCAAGGACGCAACAATCACATACGAACGTAAGTGTCTTGCGGCAAGCGACGTTAAGTACTGGACAGTAGCTAATGCAAACGGCACAGGATATCCCAGAGCACGCGGTCCCGTTATCTTCATTGCAAATGAAGCTAAGGGTAGGGGTGACGGTAGTTCTCCTGCAAACGCTATGGGTAATGCAGAAGGTTATGCAGAAGATTACGAATTGGCAATCAGCCTTGTGAACGAAGTTGGCGGTTCGATTTCTGACCTTTCACCTGAAGATAAGTCATTTGTACAGTCAATGTATAAGAAGTCAGCTCTCTATCGCGCACTCAAGAAAGATAATAACGCTATTATCGACGAAGGCGGTACAATCGTAATTGTTGATGAACTTACAATCGATGCAGCAGATGCATTCAGAACATCACTTTCTGAATTCCGTTGGCCCGCATCAGGTACAAAGAACATTAACTTTACAAGCGTATGGGGCACAGACTACAGAGAAAACGGCGCTAAGTTTGTTCTTGACGTTTCACAAGTAGGCGTATGCTTGCATCTCCAAGGTCCTACAACATGGAACAATATTATTATCGAACACAGATACAATTCAAGAAACGGCTCAAGCATTGATAACTGCGCTCTTATCGCAGCAGCAGGCAACAGACTCGTTATGGGCGAAAACGTAGCAGTACAGGTACGTGACCTTTACCACAACGCAGAAAGACGTAAGGAACTCTATCCTTCAATCTGTGGTGGCGGCAGATACGCAGACACAAAGAAATATACAGACGTTGTAATCCGCGGCGGTCAGTGGTCAACAGTTGTTGGCGGTGCTTGGAACGGTACTCATACCGGTAGCGTAAACGTAACAGTATACGGCGGTAAGATTGATACAATCTGCGGCACAGCTAAACCTACAACTTCAAACGAAGCGCATCTCGTTAAGGGTAGCGTAAGACTCAACCTTTACGGCGGTGAAGTTGGCAACGTATATGCAGTTGGTAGAGCAGGTCTTAAGTGGGGTAGCGTAAACGTTTACGTTAGAGAAGGCTTTAACGTTAAGGGTAAGATTTACGCAGTACATCCCGACTACGCAGGTGATGCAATTAAGGCAAGAGCATACTACACAATAGGTGCAATTGACGAAGCTAAACTCGTTGGATTTACAATAGTAACTCCTCAGACAGGTTCAGCAATTGTTTACTTGTCAGTAGCAGCAGTTCTCGCACTTGCAGCAACAGGTGTTGTAATCTCCAAAAAGAGAAAGAGAATTGAAGACTAATCAATAAATAAAATTAGTCCCCCGATGAAAATCGGGGGACTTACTTTCTTTTTAGAAAGAAAGTAAGCAAAGAAAACTTACTCAATGGGTTTGCGAAAATAATATTATGTAATTTGTAGGGCGGGGGTTTACTCCCGCCGTTTTTCTAAAAAAGTAGGCAAAAAAACTTGCAACTATTGGATTGCTAAAATAGCGAAGTTTATATAAAATATTCTTGATATACCATTTCAGTAAAGTTTTTGCCAAGCTTTTTTCAAAAAGCGGAAGAAAGAGTTGAAAAAAGATGTTTACTTTGAGTTTCGCCTACATAATAAATATTTTGATTATAACCACCCCTGTTGTTTCGTTTTATATTTCAATTTTATATTGCCTTTATATATATAATAATGTATAATAATCACAGATTGATTGTCCGATATTTTGTGCACTAAATAATATAGGCAGGTGTGATTATGGCAAAGGGAACAAATCAAAAAATCAAGATTTTGTATCTGATGAAGATACTGCTTGAAAGGACGGATGACGAGCACGGACTGACATTGGAAGAAATCTCGTCAGCTCTTTATGAATATGGCGTTGAAGCTGAGAGAAAGACCTTATATGATGATATAGAGACTTTACGTACCTTTGGTATTGACGTAGAAAAGAGAAAGGCAAAAAGTGTAACTTATCATATAGTAAGCCGGGATTTTGAGATTGCAGAATTGAAATTACTCGTTGACGCCGTTCAGTCTTCAAAGTTTATTACCCACAAGAAAAGCTCACAACTTATAAAAAAGATAGAATCTTTTGCAAGTAAATACGAAGCGCAACAGCTTCACAGACAGGTGTACGTTGCAAACCGTATCAAGACTATGAATGAAAGTATTTATTATACGGTTGACTATATACACGAAGCTATTGTTGAGAATAAAAAGGTGTCGTTCAACTATTTTGAATGGAACGAGAAGAAAGAAAAACAGCTACGCCACGACGGAAAGAGATATATAATAAGTCCGTTTGCGCTCACGTGGGATGATGAAAACTATTATTTAATAGGATATGATTCAGAAGCGTGTAAAATAAAGCATTACAGAGTCGACAAGATGCTCAAAATGAAAGTAGAAAACGAAAAACGCGACGGCGCAGAACTGTTTTCCGACTTTGATATGGCACTCTATTCAAAAAAGACTTTTGGAATGTTCAGCGGCAGAGAAGACGTTGTTACAATCAGATGTAATAACAAACTTGCAGGTGTTGTTATTGACCGTTTTGGCGAAGACGTAACCATTATGCCTGGAAACGATGATTATTTTGTTTTCAGTGTAAAGGTGTATATCAGCAGACAGTTTTTTGCCTGGTTGATGAACTTTGGCTCTGATATGAAGATATTGTCACCGGACTATGCAAGAGATGAGTTTATTTCTCTTGCAAAAGAGTGTTTAGGCCAATACGAATAATATATCTTAGTTTTGTATGAATTTTTTCAAAAAAGCGTGGCAAAGTCCTTTTTATTGGACAAAGGTGGTTGTATAATATATTCACAAAGTAAAAAATGAATATATGACGTATACAATCAATTTGTTTCTCCTAATCTCTTAGTCATAATAAATCCTTTCTTTATTTTTTGTTGTTGGTTTTTGAATATCCCCCAAAACCAAACTTGATTGTATATAATAATAGAAAAAAGTC
>JAZRPI010000017.1:0-5740 GCA_045649165.1 Eubacteriales bacterium
TTATATATGTATAATATTAATGTATTTTGACTTTTTTCGCGGAGGGATATGTATATGAATTGTTTGTCACGTAACCACAACTGTACATCGGCATCTTCTTGTATACGCCAGCTCTGCCCGATTATGTCAAAATCACATAAAAACGAAATTATTAAACAAACACCCGAAAAATAAGGGACATTCTGCGACTGAATGTCCTTTTTGTGTTTTGTTTATTCAAATCTACTTACACCACTGGAGGATTAAAAATGTTAAAAGTAGCGGTAATTATGGGAAGTGACAGCGATTTCCCAAAAGTAAAAAGTTGTCTTGAAAAGCTTAAATACTTCGGTATTCCTTTTGAAACACACGTTTATTCTGCTCACAGAACACCTGATGAAGCAGCAAACTTTGCAAAGAATGCAAAGAAAAACGGATTTGGAGTTATCATCAGCGCAGCAGGTATGGCTGCACACTTAGGCGGCGTTCTCGCGGCATACACTACACTTCCGATTATTGGAATTCCGATAAAGAGCAATGCTTTCGACGGACTTGACGCTATGCTTTCAACAATTATGATGCCCCCCGGTGTTCCCGTTGCAACAGTTGCTGTTGACGGCTGTGCAAACGCAGCTATTTTGGCAGCTCAGATAATTGCACTCTCCGACGAAGATTTGGCTAAAAAACTTGAAGCAGAAAAAGTTAAGATGGCTGAAGCCGTAAGAGCTAAAGATGCAAAACTTCAGGAAGAAATCAAAAACATATAACCCTTTTCGGCACACATTTTAGGAGGAAGCTTATTTATGTTCGGAAATGTACATGAAGAATGTGGGGTTTTCGGTATATTCGACCCCTCAGAAAAACTGAACACAACTCAGATTACTTATTCCGGTTTATACGCGCTCCAGCACCGCGGTCAACAGAGCTGCGGTATAGCGGTAAACAAAGAAGGAAAAATATACAATCACAACGACGAAGGTCTTCTCAACGAAGTTTTCAACGAAATGATTTTGAATTACCTTAAGGGTAATATAGCACTCGGTCACGTTCGTTATGCATCAGCAGACAACAAAGGCAGAGAAAACAATCTTCCCTACGTTTCAAAATACACAAAGGGTCAGATTGCTGTTTCATACAACGGTTCACTTGTTAACGCGAATGAATTACGTTCAAGTCTTGAAGATTCGGGCGCTATGTTCCACACAAACTCTGACGCTGAAATATTCGCTTATATGATTTCACGTGAAAGACTTAAGACAGAGTCTACAGAAGAAGCTATCATAAAAATCATGAACCGAGTTTCAGGCGCATACTCTTTCTCGGTTATGACACCAAACAAACTTATCGCAGTAAGAGACCCCAAAGGCTTCAGACCCCTTTGTATCGGTATGCTTAAAGGCGCATATATAATTTCATCTGAATCATGCGCTATTGACGCTGTCGGCGGCGAATTTATCAGAGACGTAGAACCCGGCGAAGTCGTTGTTATTATGCAGGACAAGATGTATTCACTTAAAGATAATTGCGGACAGAAGACTTCTTGCTGTATATTTGAACATATCTATTTTGCTCGTCCCGACTCAGTTATTGACGGACAGAGCGTTCATTTTGCAAGACAGGAAGCAGGAAAATGCCTTGCAAGAAGAGATAACGACAAGAATATTGCAGATATTGTTATCGGCGTTCCCGACAGCGGACTTGATGCAGCTCTCGGATACGCAAATGAATCGGGTATTCCCTACGGCGTTGGCTTGAATAAAAACCGTTATATCGGAAGAACTTTTATACAGACTCAGCAGGGCGAAAGAGAAAACCTTGTAAGACTCAAACTTAACCCTATGCCTTCTGTGCTTAAGGGTAAGAGAGTTGTAATCGTTGACGACTCTATCGTAAGGGGTACAACAGTTGCACACCTTATTGAACTTGTAAGACACGCAGGAGCAACAGAAGTTCACTTGCGTATTTCTTCTCCCCCCTTCTTAAACCCCTGTTACTTCGGAACAGATATTGACTCAAGAGACAAGCTTATTGCTTGCAGACTTAGCTTAGAAGAAATCAGAAAAGAAATCGGCGCTGACTCATTGGCTTACCTTGCAGTTGAAGATTTGAAAACCATCATAAAAGACAACAATCTTGATTTCTGTGACGCTTGCTTTACGGGTAACTACCCTGTTCACGTTCCGGGAGAAAACTGATATGAAAATAAAAAATATTGCCGTTCTCGTTTCGGGCGGCGGCACAAACTTACAAGCGATTATTGATGCATATAATGCAGGCAAGATTACTAACGGTAAACTCGCTCTTGTTCTTTCAAGCAGTCCTAACGCTTATGCTCTTACAAGAGCTGCAAACAATAATATCGACAGCTGTGTAATAAGCAAAGGCGATAGCCGCGAAGCTTTTTCGGATGCTATACTGAGTAAACTTGAAGAATACGATATTGATATTATTGTTCTTGCGGGCTTTATGCACATATTAAGCGGTAAGATTATTGAAAAATATACAAACAAAATTCTTAACGTACACCCCGCTCTCATTCCGAGTTTTTGTGGCGAAGGTTTTTACGGACTTCGCGTTCACAAGGCGGCTCTTGAAAAGGGTGTAAAGGTTACGGGCGCTACCGTCCATTTTGTTAACGAAATTGCTGACGGCGGTCCGATTATTCTTCAAAAAGCAGTCTATATTGAAGAAAACGATACTCCCGAAACACTTCAAAAGAGAGTTATGGAAAATGCTGAATGGGAAATACTCCCCAAAGCTTTAGACCTTCTCTGCAACGAAAAACTCGTTGTAGAAAACGACATTGTAAAAATTAAGTAAGATATAAAACCAACCAGAAAGGTATTATTTATTATGAAAAAACGTGCGATAATCAGCTTATCAGACAAGACGGGTGTTGTTGAATTTGCAAAACGTCTTGAAAAATTAGGCTATGAAATTCTTTCAACAGGCGGAACAGCAAAAACATTGACAGAAAATGGTGTTGCTGTTACAAACGTTTCTGATATTACAGGTTTCCCCGAATGTCTTGACGGCCGCGTTAAGACTCTTCATCCGATGATTCACGCAGGTATCCTTGCTATGAGAAGCAACCCCGAACACATGAAGCAGATAGAAGAACTCGGCGTTTCTCCTATCGACATCGTTGCTATCAACCTTTATCCTTTCAAAGAAACAATACTCAAAGACAACGTTACACGTGAAGACGCTATTGAAAACATTGACATCGGCGGTCCTACAATGCTCAGAGCTGCTGCAAAGAACTGGCAGGATGTTGCTGTAATCGTTGACCCTGTTGACTACGATACAGTTACAAGCGAACTTGAAGCTGACGGTGTTGTTTCACTTGACACAAAACTTAAACTTTCTTACAAAGTATTTGAACATACAGCAGCATACGACACACTTATCTCAGGCTATCTCAGAAAAGAAAGCGGAATGCCTGCATTCCCTGAAAAACTTTCTCTTACATACGAAAAGGTACAGGAAATGCGTTACGGCGAAAATCCCCACCAGGCTGCTGCATTCTATCGCGAAGTTGGTAAGGGTTATGAAGGCACACTTGCTTCTGCTGAACAGTTGAACGGCAAAGAACTTTCATATAATAATATCAATGACGCTAACGGCGCTCTTGATACAATCAAAGAATTTGGCGATGATATCTGCTGTGTTGCATTAAAACACGCTAACCCCTGCGGCGTAGGTATCGGAAGCACAGTTCTTGAAGCATACACAAGAGCTTATGAAGCTGACCCCGTTTCAATATTCGGCGGTATCGTTGCATTTAACCGCAAGGTTGACTCTGCAACTGCTCAGAAACTTGCTGAACTTTTCCTTGAAATCATTATCGCTCCCGAATACGATGCAGAAGCTTTACAGATTCTCTGCTCCAAGAAGAATCTCCGCGTTCTCCGTCTTCCTGAAATTGCAACACCCAACAGAAAAGAAATGTTCGATATGAAAAAAGTTGCAGGTGGTCTTCTCGTTCAGGAACTTAATACAGAAATGTACGATGATGCTGACGTAAAGGTTGTTACAGAAAAGATACCCACAGCAGAAGAACTCAGAGATATGAAGTTCGCTATGAAGGTTGTTAAGCATACAAAATCAAACGGTATTGCTCTTGCAAAGAATGGCGCAACAGTAGGTATCGGCCCCGGTCAGACAAACAGAATTACAGCTCTTGAACTTGCTATCAAGTACGGCGGCGAAAAGGTTAAAGGAAGCGTTATGGCATCTGATGCATTCTTCCCCTTTGCTGACTGCGTAGAAGCGGCTCACAAAGCAGGTATTACAGCTATTATTCAGCCCGGCGGAAGTATTCGTGACCAGGAATCTATTGATGCTTGTAACAAATACGGCATTTCAATGGTATTCACAGGCAAGAGACACTTTAAACACTAAAATACAAGGGGCTGATTGCATCAGCCCCATATTTTTCATAAGGATGGTTTATTATGTACAAATTTCCAATCGGTGTTATAATAGACGGATTTAAGACAGATAGAACAACAGCCATAGAACACGCGGCAAGAATGGGCGTTGACGGCATACAAATGTTTGCAACAAAGGGCGAAAGTTCACCCGAAAAAATGGACGCCGGTGCAAGAAAAGCACTCAAAAAACAGGTTAATGATGCAGGACTCGTCTTCTCTGCTCTTTGCGGTGACATGGGTATGGGTTTTGGCGACAAAGAAAGAAACCCTGTACTTATAGAAAAACTCAAAAAAATCCTTGACCTTGCAAACGACCTTGGAACAAATATAGTTACAACACATATAGGCGTTGTTCCCGAAGATACAAGACACGAAAGATTCAAGGTTATGCAAGAAGCTTGTTCTACACTTGCAGAATATGCTCACAGAAGCAATTCACTCTTCGCTATTGAAACCGGCCCTGAAAAATCAACTACACTTTTGCAGTTCCTTGATTCACTCGGCACAGAAGGTGTTGCAGTCAACTTTGACCCCGCAAACTTGCGTATGGTTGTTGACGAACCTTCAGATATTGCAGTAAAAAACCTTGCAAAATACATCGTTCACACTCACGCGAAAGACGGTGTTATGTTAAACAAAGGTAACCCCGAATTTATTTATCGGGTAGTACACCCAATTCCGCCCGAAGTAAAAGAAATGAAATTCTTTGAAGAAAGACCTTTGGGCGAAGGTGCGGTTAACTTCCCTAGTTATTTAAAAACACTTGAAGAAATCGGATACAAAGGCTTTTTGACTGTTGAACGCGAAGCGGGTGTTGACCCGTTACAAAACATCGGTCAGGCTGTCGACTATTTGAAAACACTCGTAAGATAAAACAAAAAAGAACTCTCAATTTGAGAGTTCTTTTTTATTCAATCCATTTTACAACGTTTTCATTTTTTTCAAAATTACGTACAGCATCTTCGGATGCATACCCAAGAGCCGCTGTTCCACATACAATGTGGTCATCGGGAACACCGATTGCTTGAAGCTCTTTTCTGACGTTTTCGTCATCACATACGCCCTTGAACTGATTTATCCATACAGAGCCGATACCTAACGAATGAGCCGCCAGCATTATATTTTCCATAGCAACGGCGCAATCTTCAATTCCGTGTGGATTATCTCTGACAATAGAACAAAGGATAAGAGCGTTTGGTTTATAGAAATTATAACCTTTATCTCTGTTAAGCTTCTTACGCAAACAGTCGGCTAATCTTTCAATAACGTCTGCTTTACGTACAACGGTAAACTGCCACTGCTGTCTATTCATTGCACTCGGCGCA
>JAZRPI010000018.1:0-2104 GCA_045649165.1 Eubacteriales bacterium
ATTATAAGAAACAAATGTATCGGTTGTGGAGAATGTTTACGTTCATGTCCTGCAAAAACCATTAATTTTACCACAAACAAAAACAACAAAAGAGTTGCAAAAATTGATGACACAAACTGCATTAAGTGCTATTGTTGTCAAGAACTCTGCCCGATAAATGCTGTAAGAATCAAAAAGAATCCTGTTTTCAGGATTTTGAAGTGAGGTTTTATGGATTCTATTACATTAAATGCCTACGCGAAAATAAACTTATTCCTTGAAGTATGCGAAAAAAGACCTGATAATTATCACAACATAGACAGCATTATGCAAACAGTATCTTTGTGTGATGTTGTTACTGTATCAAAAGATGATACAATAATTGTGACAAATACTGCAGGTCTTCCGAACGATAAGTCTAATCTTGCATACAAAGCCGCAAATTTGTTTTTCGAGCATTTTGGTATAAAAAATGGGTGTAAAATACATATACAAAAAAACATTCCTATTTCGGCAGGACTTGCGGGTGGCAGTACCGACGCAGCAGCCGTTCTGAAGGGCCTTAATACCATTTACAACATAAACGCAAGTGTTGATACCCTTTGTGCTCTTGGTGCGAAATTAGGGGCTGACGTGCCTTTCTGCATCAAAGGCGGGACATTTATCACAAAGGGCATCGGAGACGTAATGACACCTTGCAAAACATTGCCTGATTGTTATATAGTTGTTTCAAAAACAGGCGAAGGTGTATCTACCCCCTATGCTTACGGCGAAATTGATAAATATAGAGAACAAAACAAACACACTATAAAAACAAGTGATAAAATTATATCTTCGTTAGATGAAGGTAAATTAGAAAAAATTTGTTCTGAAACTTTTAATATATTTGAGTCAGTTGTATGCCCAATTAGACCAATGGTTAATGAACAAAAATCGATTATGAATTCTAATAATGCACTTGTTTCCATGATGAGCGGAAGCGGTCCGTCTGTTTTCGGTGTTTTTGTTTGCGAACAAGACGCTGTTAATGCTGTTCAACAACTCGACAAATTTGGTGCTCAAGCTTTTGTTTGCAGACCTATTATATAAAAATAAAAAAGCTATGCTTTACGCATAGCTTTTCTTTATTAATCAAACAAAGGTGTTGAAAAATATCTTTCTGCTGTATCTGGAAGTACAGTAACAACAGTCTTCCCTTTTCCGAGTTTTCTTGCGAGTTTGATTGCGGCAGCAACGTTTGTACCACTTGATATACCGCACATAATACCTTCGAGTTTTGCAAGGTCTTTTGCTGTCTGAATAGCTTCTTCATCTGATATTACACAAATGTCATTATATATATCTGTATTGAGAACTGCAGGAATAAGTCCGTCGCCAATACCCATCTGTAAATGAGTACCTATTGTTCCGCCTGCAAGAATAGCAGCATTTTCGGGTTCAACAGCCCAAATTTCTACATCAGGATTAAGAGCTTTAAGGATTTCGCCAATGCCTGAAATCGTTCCGCCAGTACCAATACCTGAGCAAAAACCGTGAATAGGTCGTGCAACTTGTTCAAGAATTTCAAGTGCTGTATAATTTTTATGAACCAAAGGGTTTGCGGGATTTTCAAACTGCTGTGGAATAAAAATGTTTTTATCTTTTTTTGCCATTTCAAGAGCGGTGTTGAGACATTCTTCTATACAAGCTCCAATATTACCCGCGTCGTGAATAGTTATAACTTCGGCTCCATAATGTTCAACGAGTTTGCGTCTTTCTATACTTACTGAGTCGGGCATAATAATTATTGTTCTGTATTTTTTTACAGCGCCAACCAAAGCAAGTCCAATTCCCTGGTTGCCACTTGTAGGTTCAACGATTATTGAATTTTCGTTAAGTAACCCTTTTTTCTCAGCATCCAAAATCATATTATATGCAGTTCTTGTTTTAATAGAGCCTCCAACGTTCAATCCTTCATATTTGACAAGGATTTCAGCGCCGTCTTTGTCACCCATATTATTAAGTCTCACAATGGGTGTCTGCCCCATAGCTTCAAGCACGTTATTGTAAATCATATTTGACCTCTTTCTGATAAATACTTCCTATATAATACATTAATATGCAGAAAAATACAATAGGCTACAAA
>JAZRPI010000019.1:0-4780 GCA_045649165.1 Eubacteriales bacterium
AAAAATGGCACGAACTATATTCAATATTTTCTTTTTCATATTCCTACCCCGCCTTAGACCTTACCATTTTCTTTGTAATTAATGACGATATTAAAGACACTACCAACGATATCGGAAAAACTATCAACTGCGATAAAAATGCCGCCGCCAATACTCTACTTATACCACCTAAGAGAGTATTCTCCAAAATGTCGCCACTTCCTAAAAACAAGAGCGAGCAACGAAAAACTAATATAATGATGATAAATAACACAAACAATATTAAAAGCGGCTCAAATGTTTTTCTTGTATATAAATAGCTTTTTATTCCGTACAAAACAGAAACAACAGGCCAAAACAAAGCGTAAACAAAAAACAAATAACAATCAACACCTACATTAATAAACAAAGCTACACCCAAAAGCAATACATATATAACCGCAACAAGAACAAGCATCAAGCATAACTTTATGTATTTTTTATCATTTATCATTTTCATTCACCTGCCCTATAATTCCATTTTACATTTATGCAGAAAAAAATCAATACCCGCACACAAAATTTGTGATAAACACATAAACTTAACAAAAAAGAAGCTTTCTTGCGAAAAGCTTCTTTTTTGTTTTTATAGATTATTCTTCGATTTCTTCTGCCTTGTCCTGTTCGGGTTCGTTCTTGTCGATTTCTACACTGCGGTATCTCTGGAGACCTGTACCTGCAGGAATAAGCTTACCGATAATAACGTTTTCCTTAAGACCGAGCAAGTGGTCAACCTTACCTCTGATAGCAGCATCTGTAAGAACTTTTGTTGTTTCCTGGAATGATGCAGCAGAAAGGAATGACTCTGTAAGAAGTGCAGCCTTTGTAATACCGAGCAACACAGGAGAAATTGTAGCAAGACGCAAATCGCGTTCGCCGGCATCAATTCTTGCCTGAATTGCAGCATTTTCGTCGTTGTACTCGTTAATATCAACCATAGCGCCGAGAAGAAGTCCTGTATCACCGGAATCTTCAACACGAACCTTACGTGTCATCTGACGTGTAATAACTTCGATATGCTTATCGTTAATATCAACCGACTGGAGACGGTATACTCTCTGTACTTCGCGGATAATGTAATCATAAACAGCGTCAAGTCCGTTTACTCTTGCAATATCAGCAGGACTCATATAACCTTCGGTCAATGCCTGACCCTTAGCTACATAATCGCCTTCGCCAACAATAATGCTCATACCGTAAGGTACTGCATAAGCGGCTGTTTCGCCTGTTTCTGCAGATGTTACAACAACGTTTCTTGTCTTCTTAACATCCTGAATAGAAACAGTACCTGCAATTTCAGTAATAATCGCAGTCTTCTTAGGTCTACGAGCTTCAAAGAGTTCTTCAACTCTAGGAAGACCCTGTGTAATATCCGAACCAGCAACACCACCGGTATGGAACGTTCTCATCGTAAGCTGTGTACCAGGTTCACCGATAGACTGAGCCGCGATAATACCAACAGCTTCACCAACGTTAACTGACTTACCTGAAGCAAGGTCAGCGCCGTAACACTTAGCGCATACGCCGTGTCTTGCCTTACATTTAAGAACTGTACGGATATATACTTTTTCAACACCTGCTGCAATAATCTTGTCAGCATCTGCTTCTGTCATCATTGTGTCGTTGGGAACAACAACGTTACCGTCAGCATCAACAACGTCGCCAATTGTATATCTGCCAACGAGTCTGTCCTTGAAGGGCTCGATTACGTCGTCGCCGTCAACGATTGTGCTTACCCAGTAACCTTCTGTTGAACCACAGTCGTCTTCACGAACGATAACTTCCTGAGATACGTCAACAAGACGTCTTGTCAAGTAACCTGAGTCAGCTGTACGAAGCGCTGTATCTGAAAGTGACTTACGAGCACCACGGGCAGCGATGAAGTATTCAAGTATATTAAGACCTTCACGGAAGTTTGACTTAATCGGAATTTCCATTGTACGACCGTTGGTAGCAAACATAAGACCACGCATACCAGCCAACTGACGCATCTGAGTAATGTTACCACGGGCACCGGAGTCTGACATCATCTTGATTGAGTTGTAGCGGTCAAAACTTGTCTGAAGCGCTGCAACAACGTCTTTTGTTGTCTTTTCCCATACCTTGATAACGTTCTGATAACGTTCTTCTTCGGTAAGTTCACCGTCGTTGAAATGTTCCTGAATCTGAGCAACTTTCTTTTCAGCTTCATCAATCAATGTATACTTTTCAGGCGGAATTGTAACGTCTGCGTATGAAATTGAGATAGAGCCTTTTGTTGAGTATTTATAACCCAATGACTTGATATTATCAAGAACAGTAGCTGTTACAGACGCGCCGTGAATCTTGATACAACGGTCAACAATCTGTCCGAGCTGTTTCTTGCCTGCTGTAAACATAATTTCAAGGTCAAGCAACTTTGACGGGTCGCTTCTGTCTACAAAGCCCAAGTCCTGAGGGATAATGCTGTTGAATATAAGACGGCCGAGTGTAGCGTCAATAACACCTGTTACTGTTTCGCCGTTAATTTCCTTTGAAACACGAACCTTAATAGGAGCGTGGAGACCAATCTGCTTATTTTCATAAGCCATCATAGCTTCATCAAAGTCACGGAATACTCTGCCTTCCCCGGGTTCGCCTGCCTTGTCAATTGTAAGGTAGAATGAACCAAGGACCATATCCTGTGAAGGAACTGTAACTGCTCTACCGTCAGCGGGTTTAAGCAAGTTGTTTGCAGAAAGCATCAAGAAACGAGCTTCTGCCTGAGCTTCTGCTGAAAGCGGAACGTGTACAGGCATCTGGTCACCGTCAAAGTCAGCGTTAAACGCTGTACATACGAGCGGATGAAGCTTAATAGCTCTACCTTCTACGAGTACAGGTTCGAATGCCTGAATTGAAAGACGGTGAAGTGTGGGCGCACGGTTAAGAAGAACAGGATGTTCTTTAATAACATTTTCAAGTGCATCCCAAACGTCAGGATTAACCTTTTCTACTTTCTTCTTAGCTTCCTTGATATTTGCAGCCTTCTGTGTTTCAACAAGGCGCTTCATAACAAAGGGCTTGAAGAGTTCAAGTGCCATTTCCTTAGGAAGACCGCACTGGAATATCTTAAGTTCAGGTCCAACAACGATAACTGAACGTCCTGAATAGTCAACACGCTTACCGAGAAGGTTCTGACGGAAACGTCCCTGCTTACCGCGGAGCATTTCTGAGAGTGACTTCAAAGGACGGTTGTTAGGTCCTGTTACGGGTTTGCCACGTCTGCCGTTGTCGAACAATGCGTCAACAGCTTCCTGAAGCATACGTTTTTCGTTTCTGATAATAATATCAGGAGCGTTAAGTTCAATAAGTCTCTTAAGACGGTTATTTCTGTTAATAACACGACGGTAAAGGTCGTTAAGGTCAGATGTTGCATATCTGCCGCCGTCAAGCTGTACCATAGGACGAATTTCAGGCGGAATAACAGGAATAACGTCAAGAATCATCCATTCAGGTCTGTTGCCTGACTTTCTGAATGCTTCTACAACTTCGAGTCTCTTGATTATACGGAGCTTCTTCTGACCTGTTGCAGTATCAAGCTCTTCTTTGAGTTCTTTTGCAATCTGTTCAATATCAAGCTCAGCGAGAAGCTGTTTAATAGCTTCAGCACCCATACCAACCTTAAAGTCATTTTCATAACGTTCAAGGTTATCTCTATACTCTCTTTCTGTAAGAAGCTGCTTCTTTTCAAGGGGAGTATTACCGGGATCAATTACGATATACTGAGCAAAGTAGAGAACTTTTTCAAGCAAACGAGGAGAAATATCAAGAAGGAGACCCATTCTTGAAGGGATTGCTCTGAAATACCAGATGTGTGAAACGGGGGCAGCAAGTTCAATGTGGCCCATACGTTCACGACGAACCTTCTTTGTTGTTACTTCAACGCCGCACTTTTCACAGATTTTACCCTTATAGCGAACTCTCTTGTACTTACCGCACATACATTCCCAGTCCTTTGTAGGACCAAAGATTCTTTCACAGTAAAGACCGTCACGTTCTGCCTTAAGTGTTCTGTAGTTTATAGTTTCGGGACGTTTTACTTCGCCCGAAGACCAAGCTCTGATTTTTTCCGGATTTGCAAGACTAATGCGTATAGAGTCAAATATATTGTGTTCCATATTCTGTTCCATTTTCATTTCCTCCTTCATCAGTCATTGTCCGAATCGTCGTATTCTTCTTCGAAGAAATCGCCGTCATCGTCTGTTTCTTCTTCAGTGAAAGAGTCCATAACATCATCTGTTACAACGCTTTCGCCAATTTCTTCAGCAGTTACGAATGTTCCTGCTTCTGTTTCTTCTTCGCCAATCTTAGCGAGTTCTATTTCGTTACCTTCCTTGTCGAGTACACATACGTCAAGAGCAAGAGCCTGAAGTTCCTTAACAAGAACCTTGAACGATTCGGGAATACCCGGACGAGGAATGTTCTGACCTTTAACGATAGCTTGGTATGTCTTAACACGTCCTGTTACGTCGTCAGACTTAACAGTAAGGATTTCCTGAAGTGTGTAAGCTGCGCCGTAAGCTTCAAGCGCCCAAACTTCCATTTCCCCGAAACGCTGACCACCGAACTGAGCTTTACCGCCCAAAGGCTGCTGTGTAACGAGAGCGTAAGGACCTGTTGAACGAGCGTGAATCTTATCGTCAACAAGGTGGTGAAGCTTGAGATAGTACATTACACCAACAGTTACAGGGTTATCAAATGCTTCGCCTGTTCTGCCATCGTAAAGTATTGACTTACCGTCAAC
>JAZRPI010000020.1:0-3812 GCA_045649165.1 Eubacteriales bacterium
CTGCCATTACCGCTACGCTTGTAATCGCTGCTACCAATGCAATCGCCAACACTGTCCATAACAATCTTGTTTTGGTCATGTTTTTCATAACATTTCCCTCCAAAAATAATTTTTTTAAAAATTTTAAAATTCCATTTAAAAACTGTCTCGCTCAAAAAGATATATTTATAATTAAATATAACACATTTTCGCCATTTTTTAATTCTTATACGGAATATTATCGCCATTTTTAAACAATTTGCAAATATAATAAATTTTAATATTTGTGCGTGGTTTTTCTTAATATTATTAAGTTTATGCACGCCTATTCTTTTTGTTGTTAACCAAGCAAATTATTTACCAAAACCGTTGTATTTGTTAACACTTCTATGATATAATAGATGCAACGACCACTCTCGCGAAAGGTAATACTATGGAAAACGAAAACAGTTTACAAAAAGAGATAGAATTGTATCTAGAAGAAGAGAAACTTGACAAGGATAAAATCCGTTCCCTTTTCGAGTCAAAAATCTCAAAACTCTCACAGTCAAAATTCTACGAATTTACAAAGCTTATGGCGTACTATCGCTCTGCTATGATGGAAATAGAAACCAAACTCAACGTCCTTGATATTGAGTTCGGTCTCATGCACGACAGAAATCCGATAAGCGATATCAAAACAAGACTTAAAAGCTTTCAGAGTATAAAAGAGAAACTCAAAAGACAGAATCTCCCGTTCACCCTTTCAGCTATTGAAGAAAATCTGAACGACATCGCAGGTGTCAGAGTAGTATGTTCTTTCCCTGACGACGTATATATGCTTGCAGAAGCGTTGCTAAAACAAGATGACATCAACCTTGTTGCAATGAAAGACTACATAAAAAAACCAAAGAAAAACGGTTACAGAAGTCTGCATATGATAATAACCGTCCCCATATTTCTCGCCCACGAAAAGAAACTTATGAAAGTAGAAATTCAGCTTCGTACAATTGCTATGGACGTATGGGCATCACTTGAACATCAGTTAAGATATAAAAAGAATTCGCCATTCACAAAAGAAATGGCTGACGAGCTTTTATACTGCGCCAACCTTTCCGCAGAACTTGACAAAAGAATGGACTCACTCAGAGAGTTAACAAACATCAACAAACAAGAAAACGAATCAAAAAAAGACGGATAAAAATCCGTCTTTTATTTTTTTCCTATATCAAATCTGTATATATTCTGCGACTCAATATCCACAGCAGGAAGTATAATAGGCGGCACTCCGCCATTCGCCGTTATTGTCGTTATAATAGCTTTTGCATAAGGATACACTTCCTTAAACGCTTCCCTGTGAATAGTATCCTTGTCCACACCTTCCGAATACGTATAAAAAGCCGCTATTTTCGTTTTTGCATTAAATTTATCGGGGTTATTTTTGTCGTAAACTTCAACGTAAAAAGTACCGACACATTTATTGTCACTGTCGTATCTTACGTTAAAAGAATATTTATGTTCAAGTCTTATCTGTGCGCCGTTTTCAAGCACATTTTTAAACTGCATCTCTTCGACACGGTACGCATTCAACACTAACGATGCCATATATTTTCTCCTACTCATAACCTTTATCTACGTGTATATTTTAGCACACACAAACTATTTTATCAAGGTAGTAATCGCATTTTCTCCCCAGTGTTGTATTTTTTTCAAAACAAAAAACGCATACAGAAAATCAGTTCTGTATGCGTGTTTTTATAACATTATTTAAAATTCTTTACGCAGAAATTCCAAGCACTCTTAACCATATCAGCAACGTCTCTTTCTGCTTTCCAACCGAGTTCTTCATAAGCCTTGCTAGCATCTGCATAACACTCAGCAATGTCGCCGGGACGACGGGGTGCAATCTTATAAGGAACTTCAATGCCGTTCTGTTCTTCAAACGCCTTAACAAGCTGAAGAACGGAAAGTCCGTTACCTGTTCCAAGGTTGTATATATTTACGCCGTTAAGCTTTTCAAGAGCCTTCAAATGTCCGTCTGCAAGGTCAACTACGTGGATATAGTCACGTACACCTGTGCCGTCGGGAGTATTATAGTCATCGCCAAATACGTTAAGACAAGGGAGTTCTTTATTCGCAACCTTAACTATGTAAGGCATAAGGTTGTTCGGAATTCCGTTCGGACTTTCTCCGAAGTTACCTGTTTCGTCAGCGCCGATAGGATTGAAGTATCTGAGAATAGTTACATTCCATTCGTTGTCTGATACGTAAATATCCTGCAAAATCTGCTCAATCATAAGCTTTGTGCTGCCATAGGGGTTTGTTGTACTCAAGGGGAAATCTTCTCTAATCGGTACTGTTTCAGGCACACCGTAAACTGTCGCAGATGAGCTGAACACAATAGACTTACAGCCATGATTTGCCATAACTTCGCAAAGAGCCAAAGTTCCTTCAATATTATTATGATAATAGAACATAGGTTTCGCAACAGATTCGCCAACAGCCTTAAGACCTGCAAAATGAATTACAGCATCAATCTTGTGTTCGTTAAATATCTTGTCAAGACCTTCCCTGTCAAGAATATCTGTCTCATAAAAAGCAACGTCTTTTCCTGTCACTTTCTTAATTCTGTCAACCACTTCTATCTGTGAATTATAAAGATTGTCAACAATAACAACTTCATATCCAGCCTTGAGAAGCAATACAACTGTGTTTGAACCAATAAATCCGGTTCCGCCCGTTACAAGTATCTTCATAGTCTTTTCTCCTGTCAATATACAAAAACAACGGTATTTCCCAAAACAAGAAATACCGTGCCTTTTAGCAATAATTATTCAGCATAAACACTTGCGTATTTTCTGCCCTGTGCTTTCTTTTCAAATTTAACTTTTCCGCTGACCTTTGCGAACAAAGTGTCATCAGTGCCGATGCCAACGTTAACGCCGGGACGGATGTGTGTTCCTCTCTGACGAACAATAATGCTACCTGCAGTTACTGTCTGACCGTCAGCAGCTTTAACACCAAGTCTTTTGGACTCAGAATCTCTACCGTTCTTTGTTGAACCAACACCTTTTTTGTGTGCGAAAAACTGCAAACTGATTCTCAACATTTTATTTACACCTCTTTTTGATGTTAATCTTCTTGTTCGGATACGTCAAGATAATCATAGTATTCATCAAGCATATCGTTTAACTGTAAAAAATATGCTTCGATAAGCCCCGATATCGCAAAACGCTTTTTCTCGTCTTCTTCAAATTCTGCCAAGGCTCCCCTTGCCACAACTTTAATATCAGTCGTATCTTCGTCTATGGTATACTCAACGTTCGATGCGTATGAAACTTCGATTGCATTTATTATAAGCATAGTCATAGCTGATACTGCCGAGCAAACAATATCGTCGCCCGATTCAGCATAACCTGCGTGGCCCTGTTCTTCAAAGCCGTAATAAACACCATCGCGTTTGAAAAAAGTAAACTTAATCATGCCTTATTAGCCGTTGATTTTTTCAATCTGAACTTTTGTGTAAGGCTGTCTGTGACCTTTTTTCTTCTTCTCGTTCTTCTTGGGTTTGTATGTCATAACGAGAACCTTCTTGCCCTTACCGGACTTAATAACATTAGCAGTTACATTAGCGCCTTCAACATAAGGAGCGCCAACAGTTGTCTTTTCACCGTCAGACAAAGCCATTACTTTATCAAAAGTAACTTTTTCTCCGTCTTCAACACCGAGTTTTTCAATGAAAAGGATGTCACCTTCTGTGACCTTATACTGCTTTCCGCCTGTTTCGATTACTGCAAACACGAAAAGCACCTCTCTTCCTTTTTAATCTCGCTAAGATAGGTAAAAGCCATAGC
>JAZRPI010000021.1:0-2627 GCA_045649165.1 Eubacteriales bacterium
CCCGAATTATTTCAACAAAGAAGCAGCTTCTTTATCAAGAATAAATGTTACGTCTTTGTGGTACTGGAGAACTGAACACTGATTGAAGGGTGTAACGTCTCCACAAAGAGCTTCATAAAGAGCCTGAGCCTTATTCTTGCCGTTTGCAACGAGAACGATTTTCTTTGCATTCATAATTGTGCCTGCGCCCATTGTGATAGCCTTTTTCGGAACAAGGTCTGCAGATTCAAAGAATCTTGAGTTTGCTTCGATTGTGTTTTCTGTAAGTTCAACAACGTGTGTGTTTGTATAGAACTTATCGCAAGGTTCGTTGAAACCGATGTGACCGTTGTTACCAATACCAAGCACCTGCAAATCAACGCCGCCTGCAGCTTTGATGTCAGCTTCGTAGCTTGCGCAGAAAGTATCTGTGTCTTCTGCTGTGCCATCGGGTACTCTTGTATTTTCGAGCTTGATGTTTGTCTTGTTGAACAAATTCTTGTTCATAAAGTAACGATAACTCTGGTCATTTGCAGGGTCAATCGGATAGTATTCATCAAGGTTGAATGTACGTACGTTTGAAAAATCAATTTCGCCAGCTTGATTCTTCTCTGCAAGTTTTGTGTAAAGTCCAACAGGAGATGAGCCTGTTGCAAGTCCGAGAACAAAATCGGGCTTCTTTTTCATTTCTGCTGCAACGATATCTGCTGCAACTGCACTCAATTCGTCGTATGTATCGCATACAATAACGTTGATTGAATTAAATTTCATTTCTGTTTTCATTTTTATGTACCCCTACATTAAATAAAAATATAATTATCTAACCTATATTCTAATGAATAGCGCCTAAAAAACACATTGATTTATGTTACCTTTTAATGTATTTATGTATCGTTTTGCTATGCAGTCATAATTTACAAAAAGCTCTACCCTTTACGACAAAATCAGCGTACGATTTGTGATAACATATTCCCAGTCAAATCATAGCAAAAAGGGGGATATATCTATTGAAAAAATAATATACGGAGACATACTGACAGTCATCAATTTCAGTATGGATTTCCTTGCTTTATATATAACCGGCAAAATTATGCATTTGAAACTAAACTACAAAAAAGTAACTCTGTCAGCCATATTCGGAGCAGTATATTCTCTCGTTATAGTAGCCTGTAACCTTGCAGAATTGCCAAGTGCAGTGTTCAGCATACTCGTTTCAATCCTTCTTACAAAAATCGCTTACGGTAAACAAAAATTATCCGTATTCATAAAAAACACTCTTGTATTTTACATAGTAAATTTTGCTCTCGGCGGCGGCATTACAGCAATCTGCAATCTGCTCAACGTATGGCAAAACAAACGCGGAATAATTATAAACGGAACTTTTGACACTTTATACGGCGACCTGCCATTTGGGCTACTCATAATCGTAGCTTTAGTATGTGCATTTTTGTCACTTCTTTCAGGAAGAATTATAAAACATAATTCTGCTAAAAAAGAATGCACTCTTGAAATATCAATAAACAACAACAAAACAAGCACAAAAGCGCTTATAGATTCGGGAAATCTCCTGAAAGAACCCATAAGCTGTAAACCAGTAATTATAATCGGATTTGAACACATACGTTCTATTTTGCCAATGGAAATATTTGATATATTCAAAACAAAGAATCTGAATATCAATTCCCCACTGCTTCAAAAATCAAAAATAAGATTTATTCCGACCACAAGTATAGGCGGTCAGGGTCTTCTTATGGCGCTTTCTCCCGACTATATAAACCTTGACAACAAAGAAATTGACGCATATATAGCCATTGATACACAAAACCAAAACTATGGCGGATACTGTGCCATAGTTCCGGAAATACTATTACAATAAAAAGGTGAAAAATATGTTTAAATATCTTGCAAAAATAATCAAATATGCAAAAAATATAATACTTACAAAAGAAAACGGCATTTTTTACATAAACGGGCCGGAAACACTTCCCCCACCGCTTGACATTGAAGAAGAAAACGAAGCTTTAAAAAAACTTGAAAACAACGACGAGCAAGCCAAAAATCTGCTTGTGGAACACAACCTTCGTCTTGTTGTTTATATCGCGAAAAAGTTTGAAAACACAAAGGTTGGCCTTGAAGACCTTATATCTATCGGCACAATAGGACTTATCAAAGCAATCAACTCTTTTAACCCACAAAAAAACATAAAACTTGCGACCTACGCAAGTCGCTGTATAGAAAACGAAATACTTATGTATATAAGAAAAACAAACAGCCGCAAATGCGAAATTTCAATAGACGAACCAATCAACATAGACTGGGACGGAAACGAGCTTTTATTGTCAGATATACTAGGAAGTGACGGCGACACCGTTTACAGTAATCTTGAATCGGACGAAGACAGAAAAACGGTCAAAAAAGCTATTTCTGAGCTTAATGACCGCGACAGACTTATTATTACCCTACGCTTCGGGCTTGAAAACGGAAAAGAAAAAACCCAAAAAGAAGTTGCCGACCTTCTCGGAATTTCGCAGTCATACATTTCAAGACTTGAAAAACGTATTATTACAAAACTCAAAAAAGAAATCGGCAATATGATTTGATTATTACTTTCTGAATATTTCGGCTATTTCTTCTGCCCATTCAAGTAT
>JAZRPI010000022.1:0-3902 GCA_045649165.1 Eubacteriales bacterium
AGGATGTTGTTGATGCAAACCTCGCCTTCGCGGTAAGCTGTGTGAGCGAGCATAGACTTGCCGTTGATGTCGCCTGTAGCCCAAACGCCGGGAACATTTGTCTTGCCGTCTTCGCCTGTAACGATAGCGCCTCTTTCGGTGAGAACGCCGATGTTTTCAAGTCCGAGGCCTGCTGTGGAGGGTCTTCTTCCGATGGAAACGAGTACGCAGTCAGCCTTAACTGTCTTAGCCTCGCCGCCGATCTCGTAGTTAACGCAGTCTGTACCGACCGAGGTAACCTTTGCGGAAAGAAGGAATTCAACGCCTTTCTTCTTGTAGTTTTTAAGAAGAAGAGCTGAGATTTCGCTGTCTGTGGGACCTGCGATGTGGTCAAGCATTTCAATAACCTTTACGTTTGAACCGATTGAGTTAAAGTAGCTTGCCATTTCAAGACCGATTACACCGCCACCGATTACAACGAGTTCTTTCGGAACAGTTGTCATATCGAGAATTTCGCGGTTTGTCTTAGCAAAACCACTTGCAACAGCTTCTCTGAGACCGGGGATAGGGGGAACAGCTGCTTCTGAACCTGCGCAGATAAGAAGCTGTTTACCTACATATTCTTTATCGCCTGCCTTGACTACGAAGCCTTCAGCAGTCTTTTCTTTGATTTCAGCAACTTCTTTTACAACTTCAACGCCAGCACGCTTCATTGTGCCTTCAATACCGGAAACAAGTGTCTTTACAACCTTGCCCTTTCTTTCAACAACTTTCGCGTGGTCGATTTCTGCATCTGCAAATTTTACGCCGTAGCTTTCGCTGTGCTTTGCATAGTCAAAAATCTTCGCTGAGTAAAGAAGAGTCTTTGTGGGGATACAACCTTCGTTAAGACAAACACCGCCCATTGCGCGTTTTTCAATAACGAGAGTCTTAAGTCCGCCGTGTGCCGCTTTTTCGGCTGCGTTATAACCACCGGGGCCGCCGCCGATTACTATTAAATCGTACATCTGTATTACTTCCTTTCTCTGTATAACTTCTTATTTAGCCATCAAAAGATTGAAGTTTTCAAGGTTAGAGCAAAGTTCTTTCAAGAATCTTGCAGCGGGAGCGCCGTCAAGTGCTCTGTGGTCAAATGTAAGTGAAAGACCCATTGCATCATAGAATACATCCTGACCGTTAACCTGTTTTACGCGGCGAGTAATGTTACATACGCCGAGAATGCAAGTCTGGGGGGGATTGATAACAGGTGTGAAGCTTTCAATACCCATAGCGCCAAGGTTAGTAACTGTAAATGTTCCGCCTGAAAGAAGGTCGGGGCTGATTGAGCCGCCCTGAGCAGCCTTGATTACAGTCTTAGCACTTGCAGAAAGTTCGTTGAGACTCATCTTGTCAGCATTGAATACTGTAGGAACGAGAAGACCTCTTTCTGTGTCAACAGCGATACCAAGGTTAACATTGTTGAAATATCTCATCTTATCGCCAAGGAAGTGAGCATTGCAATCCTTGTGATTCTTAAGTGTCTTTGCAACTGCAAAGAGAACCATATCGTTGAATGTAATGTTGCCGAGACCCAAAGCTTCTGCGTTTTTCTTGAGCATAGCTCTGTAAGCCATAATCTGTGTTGCATCGAAAGATGCGTTGAGTGTAAGCTGAGCCATTGAAGAAAGTGATTCGTGCATTGACTTTGCAATAACCTTTCTTACGTTGGAGAGCTTAACGTCTTCGTATTCAGCAACAGGAGCAGCAGTAGCTGCAGCAGCTACGGGAGCTTCTTCAACCTGAGCTGTGGGAGCAACACCTGTCTTCATAAATGTTTCATACTGTTCAGGTGTAAGTCTCTGACCGTTGTCAAGAAGTCTGTTTACGTCTCTTTCAATAATTCTGCCGCTGGGGCCTGTGGGAGTAGCCTGTGAAAGGTCAGCATAAGTCTTGTTTGCAAGGTTCTTTGCTCTGGGAGAAATTTTCATCATTCCGTCCTTGTCAGCGCTTACAGTTGCAACAACAACTTCTTCTTTCTTTTCTTCTGCCTTTTCTTCTTTAGCTGCTTCTTCTGCAGCGGGTGCGCTTGCTTCTTCCTTCTTAGGCATAAGAGCGCTTATATCTTCGCCTTCGTTACCAATAATACAAACAGGTTCAAGACAGGGAACATCGTCACCGTCTTCAGCAAATACTTCAAGAAGTACACCTGAAACTGTTGCAGGTTCGTCGAATGAAGATTTGTCTGTTTCGTAAGAGAACAATACGTCGCCTTCAGCAACTGCATCTCCCTTTTTCTTTTTCCATTCGGTAATGACGCAACTTTCAACACTCTGTCCCTGTCGCGGCATTATAACTAATGTTGCCATAGTATTTTACCTCCAAAATAATATATGTTAATTAAATTTTTATGCACGAATAATTTTTACGCCGTGTTTTTCGGCAAGAGCTTCTATATCTTCGGGTAATGTACCGTTTGTGATGATAGAATATACGTTTTCCAAATGGCAGAACGTATAAGGCAAACTCTTGTCAAGTTTTGCAGTGTCAAGAAGAACAACTATTCTTCTCGCCTTTTCAACAATCAGCTTCTTGAGTTCGCATTCGCTGTAGTTACCGCAAGTAAGTCCTGTGTGAGCATCAGCGCCCGACGGAACAATAAATGCTATATCAATATTTATATCGTCAAGGAATCTGAGAGCCTGTGTGCCTGATACAGAAATATTATCTCTGTTGAGCATTCCGCCAACAAGGTTAACAATCGTCTGTTTCTTATTGAGAAGCTCCAATGCTATGTTAGGCCCTGTCGTTGTTATGGTAAGTCTCTCATCTTCGGGCAAAAGATTTGCCATTGTCATCATCGTAGTTCCTGAGTCAAGGAATATTGAACGACCCGATTCAAGCATATCAATAGCTTTTTTCGCCAAGGCTTCTTTTGCGGGAATGTTTTTCTGCATTCTGCTGGGGAACTCTTCTTCCATTGATGTCGTAATAAACTTCATTGAACGAGCGCCGCCTCTGACTTTGATAGCCTCTCCTTGCTGTTCAAAATAATCTATATCACGTCTGACTGTCATACTGGAAACGTCAGGGAAAAGGTCAGTAAGCTCTTTTAATGAAACGAAAGGCTTTGAGTGAAGTAATTCTTTGATTATCGCTCTTCTTTCTGAATTCATATCAAGTGTTCTCCTTTTTGTTGTTATAAAAGTGATAAATTAACACAAAAATGTTATTTTTAACACTATGCGCTTTAATTATAGTATGAATTAACCATAATGTCAACCGTTTTTGGCATATAAAAGCCATATTTTTAAGCTTTTTATTGCGTTTTTAAAGCTATTTTGAGAATAATGTTAACTTTTAACATTATTTTATCAAAATTTAACATTACAGCGCGGCAACAAAACAGCCAAGCCAAACTTAGTCATAATAATTATAACATAGTTTTTATTATACGGTAAATAGTTTTCGGCAAAAAAATATGCAGTCATAACTGCAAAAATTAAAACGTCTGTTTTGTGCTGATAGCACAAAAATCTACTTATTATAATATATTTTTAAAAAAATGAATTAAAATGGCAAAAAATGCGATTGTATATATCGTTTATAATCACAATATTTATTATACAAATTAATCTTCAAGTAATCATCTTTTTTTACTACTTTCTTGATACCAAGAAAGTAGAACAAAGAACGCATATAGGGGCAGGGATTTCGATTTCCCCGCCCCTATATACCCCTACCCTTGAAACGACTTAGGGCTATGCAGCCCTAAGAACCTGCTTTTGTTCACGAAAACTCCCTATATAAACCCATTCAGCAAGTTTTCTTTGCCTACTTTCTTTCGAAAAAGAAAGTAGGTGCTAAGCTTTCTTTTAAGAAAGCGGCGAAAAACTCTTGATAAGTGTTAATTTTATTGTTATAATAAAATAATGGTAAAATTCCTA
>JAZRPI010000023.1:0-2056 GCA_045649165.1 Eubacteriales bacterium
CACATCAAAATACGATAATTTTAAAGACAAGCCCTATATCTTAGCAGAAACTGCATGCGATGCGGTAGAAAAGGCTGACTATATTTTTCTTGCAGTAAAACCGCAGAATTTTACAGAGCTTCTTACTGAAATAAGAAATGCTGATATTGATTTGTCAAACAAGACTTTTATATCAATAGCAGCAGGCACCACAACTGATTTTGTTTGCGAAAAGCTGGGTAAAGACGTTGCGGTTATCCGTACAATGCCCAACACTCCCCTGCTTGTTGGCAAGGGCGTAACTGCTCTTTCTAAAAATAAGTTTGTAAACGAAAAGATTTTCAAAGAAGTTTGCGCTGTTTTTGCAGCTTCGGGTACATCGTTTACTCTCCCCGAAGAAAAAATGAACGATATTATTTCTGTTACATCAAGCTCTCCTGCATACGTATTCCTTTTCATCAAGAGTATCTACGATGCAGCAGTTGAAATGGGCTTTGAAAATAAAGATTTGCTTGAAATAATCTGTAAAATGGTTATTGGTTCAACAGAAATGGTACTCAAAACAGGCAAAACTCCCGACGAGCTTATTGCTATGGTTAAATCGCCTAAAGGCACAACAGAACAGGCTCTCAACGTGTTTATGGACAGCAATTTGCCCGAAATTGTAAAAAATGCTATGATTAAATGCTCAGAAAGAGCTGAAGAACTCTCAAAAGGTATGTAATTTTACCTTCGCCGCCGACATATATTATATCGGTGGTGGTTTGTTTTGAAATTACAAAAAGAAGAGTTGCATCATCTTTTTAGTTTTACTGTATTTTCCGCAATATTCTTTGTGTTAGGTCTTGTGATTGTTATTTCCCTGCCCGAAACTTCGCGTATATATATGGGGCTGTCACAATCATTCTACGAAATAAAACCTTTTTACTCTGCAAACAAAGGATTTTTTGACACTACTTTGACAATATCAATTTTTTATTCCGAGATAAAATATCTGATATTCATTTTTATGTCAAGTTTGTGTATGCAAAAAAAACTATTGCTGATTGCTATAAATTCTTATAAAGGTTTTATTACCGGCGTCGGATGCTCTCTGTTTGTAAGAATTATATCCGTTGACACAAACACAACGTTTATTGCATTTTTGCTAAGCATTATATACATTATTCTCTCTGTTTCAACCGTTTTGATTAATTCAAAATACAGCGTGAGTTCAATTATGTTTTCAAAGAAAATTATTACTCCTGTAAGAATAAAAACTTTGTTGAAACGAAAGGATACGTATAATCAACTGTCAGAACTGCTCGTTCTCGGCGGTATATTGTTTATAATAACTCTCATAAAAATTGGAACATTGCTCTACGCTGTTTAAATGAAAGGAATGTTTAAAATTGGCAGAAAAGAAAAGAAGAAAGTTCCGTCTTTTCAATTACAGTCTTGACGGAAAGGGTGTCCCCAAGGACATAAATGAGCCGAGAAATTTCAAGTTTTTCTTTAAGCTCTTGGGAAGAAACTTAAGCAGACTTATGTCTGTCAATATGCTTATTGTGTTTTCAAACTTCCCTATATTTTTTATACTCTTTGCACTTAGCGGAAATTTGAATACAACTTCATATTCACCCGTTTCATCCTTGTTCGGTCCCATGTACGGCGCTCTGAAAATCAGTGGAGAAACTTCCCCACTTGTCAGCGCATTGAATTCTGTATACGGCCTTCAGGTTGAAATCTCAGTTCCTACCACGTTGACTTATATTTTTTACGGCTTAGGACTGTTGGCTCTCTTTACTTTCGGTCTTTCAATGTGTGGAACGACTTATATTGTCAGAAATATAGTCAAAGGCGAACCTATCTTCCTTATGCACGATTTCTGGGCTACAATCAAAAGAAACTGGAAACAGGGTCTTATATTCGGCATAATTGATATTGCCCTTTGCTTCTTGATTTTCTATGATATTATTTTCTTCGCTGCAAATGCCGGCTCATATATGACGAGCGTTATGTTCTATGGTGCATTGGCGATTGGAATTATATATTTTGTAATGCGTTATTATATCTACGTTATGATGATTTCGTTTGA
>JAZRPI010000024.1:0-6530 GCA_045649165.1 Eubacteriales bacterium
AAGCTTAGCACCGAGTGAACGTACCTTTTCAGTAACGAGAGCACCGAAAATCTGTTCGGGGAATGCAACGCCTGTGGGGTGGTACTGAAGTGTTTCAGCATAGAGAAGCTTTGCGCCAACTCTGTAACCGAGAACGAGACCATCTGCTGTTGCACCGTAGTGGTTAGATGTCGGGAAGCCCTGATAGTGCATACGACCTGCACCACCTGTTGCGATAATAACAGTCTTTGCCTTTGCAACGAGAAGTTCTTTTGTTTCCATATTCATAAGAACTGCACCAGCTGCATTGCCGTTTTCGTCAAGAATAATTTCAATTGCCCCTGTAAAGTCAACAACGGGAATCTGACGGTTGAATACTTCGTCACGAAGTGTTCTCATGATTTCAGCGCCTGAGTAGTCCTTAGCTGCGTGCATACGCTTTCTTGAAGTACCGCCACCGTGTGTTGTAATCATATTACCTTCAGCGTCCTTGTCAAATTCAACGCCAAGGTTTGAAAGCCACTGAATAGCTTCGGGAGCATCACAAACGAGCTTTGAAAGAAGTTCTCTCTTAGCTGCAAAGTGACCACCACCGAAAGCGTCAACAAAGTGGATTGCAGGTGAGTCATTAGCTTTGTCAGCTGCCTGAATACCACCTTCAGCCATCATTGTGTTAGCATCGCCGATACGGAGTTTTGTAACTACCATAACGTTTGCGCCAGCTTCATGAGCTTCAATAGCTGCAGATGAACCGGCACCGCCGCCACCGATTACGAGTACGTCTACGTCATAATCAGGGTTTTCAAGGTCAACACAGTCAGCGCAAATTCTGCTGTGAGCCTGAAGCATTTCTGCGAGTTCGTGGGGAACTTTGTCTCCCTTGTTCGCGCCTATTTTGAGTTCCTGGAATTCTTCCTTCTTATAGTCGGGGTGGAATTTCGCAAGAAGCTCTTCTTTTTGCTGAGCTGTCATTCTGGCAGGCTCAAAAGCTATATTTTTATCTCTTGCAGCTTCTACTGCAGCAAGTGACTTTTGGAAATTTTCAGAATACATATTGCCAAGTCCCCCTTATTTCTCAATCTCACGTGTGTTGTAAAGCTCTTTCATTTCGTCAATGGGCTTCTGCATAAGAGCCTCAATGAGTTCTTTGAAATCGCCATTCTGAATTTCTTTTACTCTGTCTTCAAGGTGTCCGCAACCGGGAGCAAGATACTTACCGTTGATTCTTCTTGCAAGCATAGCAACCAGAGGATGTGAAATACCTGCAGGGCATCTTGATGAACATACGCCGCACATTACGCAGTCAAATGATCCTTCAGCGCACTCTTCAAAATCGCCGCGCTGAGCGTATGCGATGTACTGCATAACGTTGAGCTTCTGTGTACAAGCCTTTGTACAAGCGTTACAGCCAACACAAGCGTAAATTTCGGGGTAAAGCTGCATCATAACAGCTTCTGGTGTTGATACCTTTTCGATATGGTATACCTGCTTAACAAGCGGGAAGAAAGGCAATGTAGCTATGTACATATTGTCCTGAACCTGTGTCTGACAAGCGAGACAAGCTTTGAGTTCACGGTCGCCTTTGATTCTGTAAATTGTAGCGCAAGCGCCGCAGAAACCGTTACGGCATCCGCAACCTCTTACCAACTGATAGCCTGCATATTCCATAGCAGTCATAATTGTCAAGTTTTCGGGAACTTCATATTTCTTCCCGAAAAGAAATATATTAACCATCTTTTCCATTTCAGTATTCTCCTTTAATATTCACCAGGAAGTTCATCAAGTTCATCACAACGGAATACAGGTCCGTCTTTGCAAACGTATTTTGCACCAACGTTACATCTTCCGCACTTACCAACACCACACTTCATACGAAGTTCGAGAGTTGTATATACCTGAGTCTTATCAAAGCCAAGTGCTGTAAGACCTTCAAGTGTAAACTTAATCATAATAGGGGGACCACACAAAATTGCTGTCTTGTTTGTATCAAAACCAAGCTCTTTTACGTATGTAGGAACAAAACCTACGTGGCCGTCCCAGCCTTCTTGTTCACGGTCGATAGTCAAGTGAACGTTTACACCTGCATCAGTTGACCATTCTTCAATGATTTCTTTATAGTCAAGAAGGTCGTCTTTGCTTCTTGAACCGTATACGATATCAATATCGCCGTATCTGTCTCTGTAGTGACGGCAGTAGTTGATTACCGAACGAAGGGGGGCTAAACCAACACCACCGGCGATAAACAACATATTCTTTCCTGCAAATTCAGTATCTACAGGGAATGCGTTTCCGTAAGGTCCTCTGATTGTAATCTGCTGACCAACTTCTGCCTGATGCAACCATTCAGTTACACAGCCGCATTTCTTGATTGAAAATTCCATATATTCTTCGTTTGTAGGAGATGATGTTATAGAAAACATAGCTTCTCCAACACCGGGGATAGAAAGCATAGCACACTGACCGGGTTTGTGGTCAAAAGCTTTCTTTCCATCGGGTGTAACAACTCTGAATGTCTTAATATCGGGAGTATCTATACGAACATCCGTAATAACGCCGACTTTCGGAATCAAGGTTTCTTCGTAATTATTCACTTGCCTTACCTCCGATTTTCTTCATAACTTTAACAATATTCATTGATATGGGACATCTTGAGAGACAACGTCCGCAACCTACGCAGCCGAATATACCTTCATTGTTTTCGGGATAGTATACAAGCTTGTGCATAAATCTCTGACGGAAGCGTTCTTTCTGAGAGTTTCTGTTGTTTCCGTGAGCCATTCTTGTGAACTCAGAATACATACATGAATCCCAGCATCTGTATCTGATTACGCCCTTACCTGTGTTGAAATCTTTGATATCATAGCACTGGCATGTAGGACATACAAAAGTACATGTTCCGCAACCGAGACAGCTCTGTGAGAGCTCATCCCATTCGGGAATATTGAAGAGTTCTTCTGTCTTGCCGCCGCCGAACTTGCTTGTGTCAAGGTCAGCAAGGGGAAGTTTCTTCATTATAGAATTAATCTTTTCTTTTTCTTCGTTAACCTTTTCATCAGTACATTCTTCTGTATATGCACTAATGCTCTTCAAAAGGTTTTCGCCCTTTTCTGTGTTAGCCTGCCAGAAAACTTCATTTTCAGTTTTCCATACAGTTACGTCAGCCGCAGGATTTGCAGGGTCTATACCAAAAGCTGTACAGAAGCAAGTTTCAGAAGGCTTACCACAAGCCATAGAAACTATAATTCCGTGTTCGCGTTTTGTAGCATAGTAGCTGTCTCTGGGCTCAACAAGGAATACTCTGTCAAGAATATCAAAAGCCTTTACGTCACAAGCGCGTACACCGAAAACAACAAAATCTTCAGATGCCTTTCTTGTGTCAATAACTTCAATATTCTTTCCTTCAACCTTGAATTCCATCATATCTTCTGTCTGAGGGAAGAAGAAATCCTTAGGGCTTTTTACGGTATTGAGAGCATCACTTAACTTTTTGCCCTGTTCCCATTTTGTATATTCCGCTTTTCCGTCGTTTCTGTCAACAGGCAGATAAAGGGACATATTCTTTGCTATTTCAGCAAAAATCAAATCAAGCTTTTCAACTGAACACTTAATCATTGTTATCCCCCCTATCAAAAACTTCGCCGGGTTCAATATCGTTTACTGTATAATTTACAAGGGGAGCTCTTGAGCCTTCTTCAGCACCCGCCTGATATTCGCCGTAGAATTCATTAATATCCTTAATAAACTTACGGTTCAAAAGATGAAGCGGTATATTCTGAGGACATACTCTTGAACATTCGCCACAGTCAGTACATCTGCCTGCAACGTGGAAAGCTCTTATAATATGGAAGAGTTTTTCTTCAAAGCTGTTTGCAGGTGACTTATTTTCAACGCCTGATTTGGGGTTGTCAAATACGCACTTTTCACAAGTACAAGCAGGACAAGCATCTCTGCAGGCATTACATCTGATACACTTTGAAAGTTCATTCTGCCAGAAAGCAAATCTTTCGTCAGCAGTCATCTTTTCCAATTTTTCTACTTCGTCAAAACGGTTTGATTCAATTACTTCGCCGTCATTTCCGAGTAATTCATCGTATGCAACGTGCTTCTTGCTCTTGCAGTTAAGGCACTTTTCAAGAAGAACGTTTTCTTTTGAAATTATTGCGGGTTTTTCTTCGTAAATTGTCTGTACCTTAACGTCTTTGCCGTCACAGTCAACAGAAGAAATACCGTCGCCAACAATTGACCTAATCTTGTCAATATCAATCATGCCGTCGCACTGTACGCCGACAGCGTATACTTTTTCACGGTCAAATCTGTGTTCTGTCAAAAGCTGATTAAAGCTGTATGTATCGCAGGGCTTCAAGAAAACAAGAAGTTTGCTTTCAGCCTTTGCAGCCTTTGCAACAAGATACTTGGAAAGGTTTGCACCGCAAAAATCACCGTATACAAATTTTTCTTTTAATTCTTCAGCGCTTTCAAAAACAGCGGGAGTAATATCATAATCGAATTCACCCTTTGCCCAACCCAAAACAGCTGATACTGTTCCGTTTTCAAGCAAAGATACTGCTTTTTCAGCAAGCGCATCGCGTTTTACTTCTTGCATCTCAAATCCTCCAATCTCTTGTTTTCGCCAAGGGAGGCAACCTTTGCAACAAAGTCATTCATTGTTGCAGAGAATTTTGCGCCTTCAGCCGCAGATACCCATTCAACACGAGTACGTTCTTTTTCTATAGCGAGATAATCGAGCATAGAGAACAATGCAGCCATACGGCGTCTTGTATAATAGTTACCCGATGTATAGTGGCAGTCGCCGGGATGACAACCACAGATAATAACACCGTCAGCACCTCTCTGGAACGCGCGTAAAATAAACATAGGGTTTACACGGCAAGAGCAAGGCACTCTTATAATCTTTACTTCTGCAGGATAGTTAAGTCTATTGTTACCTGCAAGGTCTGCGCCTGCATAAGAACACCAGTTACAGCAGAACGCCACAATCAAAGGCTTATATTCATTCATTTGCATATCGCGTCTACCTCCGCCATAATTTGTGCATTCATAAATCCATTCAAGTCCATAGCACCGGAAGGACAAGCAACAGTACAAGCACCGCAACCCTGACATACTGCAGGATTTACAACAGCAACTCTTCTTATCTTAACTGTTCTGTTAGGACCGGGGAATTCTTTGTCTTCATAACTAATAGCGCCGTAAGGACATACTCTTTCACAGCTTGAACAACCGTTACACATAAGCTGATTTGAACTTGCAACGCAGGGGTTACCAGTAAGCTTATCTTTTGCAAGAAGACCGATAACCTTAGATGCTGCAGCTCCTGCCTGAGATACTGTTTCAGGAATATCCTTAGGTCCTTGGCAAGCACCTGAAAGGAATACGCCGGCTGTCGGGCTTTCAACAGGACGAAGCTTGGGATGCGCTTCTGTGAAGAAGTCGTTTGTATCCATACTTGCTGTAAGCATTGTTGCAAGGGGTCTTGCTGTCTTGTCAGGCTCAATAGCAGCTGCAAGAACTACAAGGTCTGCATCAATGTGAATCTGTTTGTTTGCTATAAGGTCGGAAGCCTGTACCTTAAGTTTGTTACCTTCGGGTGTAACCTTACCAACCATACCCTTAACATATTTTACGCCGTATTCTTCAACAGCTCTGCGGTAGAATTCATCAAAGTTCTTACCGGGAGTTCTTACGTCAATGTAGAATACGTAAACTTCTGTATCCGGATATTTGTCACGTACGAGCATAGCGTGTTTTGCTGTATACATACAACAAATCTTTGAGCAATATTCCTTGCCCTTTTCTGCGCAAGATGCGCAACGTGAGCCAACACACTGTACAAATACGATTGTGTGGGGATGTTCGTTATCAGAAGGACGGAGAAGCTTACCCGCTGTAGGACCTGCCGCGTTTGTAAGTCTTTCAAATTCAAGTGATGTGATTACATCCTTTGACTGATTGTATGCAAACTCGTCAAACTTATCCATTGAAATGGGGTTAAAGCCTGTCGCAACAACGATTGCACCGTACTTTTCTTCAATAATTTCATCTTTCTGCTTATAGTCAATAGCACCGGCTGCACAGAACTTAGAACAAATTCCGCACTTGCCGTTCTTGAGCATATTACAGTAATCGGGGTCGATTGTAGCAACCTTCGGTACTGCCTGAGCAAAAGGAATGTAGATTGCGCGTCTGTTGTCCATACCCAAGTTAAATTCGTTGGGAACTTTCTTCTGGGGACACTTTTCAACACAAGCGCCGCAACCTGTACACTTTGTTTCATCAACGAAACGAGCATTCTTCTTAATCTTAACGTCGAAGTTGCCAACGAAACCGTTTACTTCCGAAACTTCGCTGTAAGAGAAGATACGGATTTTTTCGTGTTGAGCAACGTCAACCATCTTGGGAGTGAGGATACAAGCCGCACAGTCAAGAGTCGGGAACGTCTTGTCAAGCTGAGCCATCTTACCACCAATGGTAGGTTTCTTTTCAACTATATCTACAGGGAAACCTGCATCTGCTATATCAAGGGCTGTCTG
>JAZRPI010000025.1:0-2750 GCA_045649165.1 Eubacteriales bacterium
CCGAATTTGTTTAGCGGTATTTCTTCTTTAATTTCTGTGAGTTCTTCTTCTGTAAAGCCTTGCATCATATCAGTCATAATAACGCCTGGGGCGATACAGTTTACTCTGATGTTTGAAAGGCCGACTTCTTTTGCCAATGCTTTTGTAAAGCCGATAACACCCGCCTTTGCCGCGGAATAATGTACTTCGCAAGATGCGCCGACTTTACCCCACATAGACGATATGTTTATTATGTTTCCGCTCTTTCTGCTGAGCATATATTTAAGTGCACTTTGTGAGCAGTTGAAAACACTTTTGAGATTGGTATCAAGCATTTTGTCCCACTCTTGCTCTGTAATATCGGAAAAAAGTTTAATCTGGCTTATTCCCGCATTGTTGACGAGAGTGTCAATACTGCCGTATTTTTCTATACAGAAGTCAACGAGCGCTTTTGATTGATTATAGTCGCTTACGTCAGCTTTATATATTTCGCATTTGCACCCTGAGTCAATAAGGGTGTTTTTTAGTTGTATAGCGTTACTTTCGCTGGAATTATAGTTAATTACCACGTTGTAACCGTTTTTTGCAAAGGCTGTAGCGATTGCTTTTCCAATTCCACGCGATGCACCTGTAATCAGGGCGGTTTTATTGTTCATAATGGTTCTCCAAATTATGATTTTTTGTATATTTTCTCGAATATCATTTGTTCCACTGAATCAAGTTTGAGTGATTTGTTTTTATCATAATACATAATACGAAGCGGGATTACAACGTCGCTATTATCAAAATTAGGCTGATTGTAGTGTATATCCGACAAAACAAGACCTAATCTTTGATAAAAGCCTATACGTCTTTTTGAGATTTCATCATCTTTGTCTTCAACTTCAAGGACTAAAGGGAGTTCTGTGTTTGAAAGATATTCTTTCATAAACATAGAGCCTATTCCTTGGTTTCTTATAGTCTTTGATACAGCAAGATGTTCGGCGAAAAGAAAACTACCTAAATTCCACGTTGCAATAAAAGCATTTATTATGCCGTCTTGTTTATGTATGGTAACAGTATAGTTTTCGTCGTCTAATATTGCATATTGTTTTTCTTTTTTTCTGTATTCAGCCGAAGGGAACGACTGAACCATTATTTCAAAAACTTGTTCAAAGTCGTTTTTTTGCAGTTTGGTTAATTTCATAATTATTTGTATTCTTCAAGAACGCTCTTAAGCAAAATCGGGTCATCTGTCATTATGCAGTCGCAACCGAGTTCGATAAGTTCGCGCATTTCATCAGCGTCGTTTATTGTCCAGTACTGTACCGCGATATTTCTTCTGTGAGCGCGGTTGATTATCGTCTTTTTGTTGAGATGTAATTCAATACCAAGGTCGTAGCTTGTAGGTATCTGCAAACAAGCAAAATTGCTGTTGTCAAAAAGGTTAACGCCTAAAAACTGAGTGAGAATAAACTTAGCGGCAGTACCTGTGGGAGCTCCGCGCATAAGGTGGTTATATTTTGTCTTAAGTTCTGTTTCTATTTCATCGTGGAACGTGCCTATAACGATTCTGTCCTTGTAAGCGGGGAATTTGTCAAGAGTGTCGCTCAAAATCTTACAAGCCTTGTAACCTGCATCTCCGCCGTTTTTGATTTCTACAATGAACATAAGTTCAGGATTTGTTTCATAGAATTCTTCAAAAAGCTTGTCAACTGTTGCTATTTGAAGTCCTTTGCCCGCTATATCTGTTTCTTCTTTATATATTCTTTTACCTGACTTGTCAACAAAATAATAGCCGAAATTGTACTGTTCAAGTTCTGCAAGGGTCATATCTTCAATGTAGTGTCTGTTTTCTTCGTTTTCGCAAAGTTCTTCGACTTCTTCTATTGTGATATCGCCGTTGACGTTACAGGTTTCGTCTATGTATGAATCGTGATTATACACAAGATAACCGTCTTTTGTGAGATAAAGGTCGCTTTCGATAATGTCAATGCCGATTGTGTTTACTGCTTCTCTGAATGCAAGCATAGTGTTTTCGGGGTTGTTAAGACCGCCGCCGCGATGTGCCGCAATCAAGGGAAGTTCGCCTTTTTCTACTACAAAGGGGTTATTTTCTATATTTTTCTTGGGTGGAATAATATTAATGATTGCAAAAAAGAGTAAAATTGCTGCAAGTATAATGCCGATGATTTTGAGAGCTTTGTACTTTTTCATAAGTTTTCTCCTGTATAGTTATTTTTTTATGTGTACGATATTTTCTATATGGCCTGTTCTTGGGAACATATCGTATGGGGTTACTTCATCGCAAGTGTAGCCAAGTTCGATAAAGTATTTTACGTCTCTTGCTAATGTGTCGGGCGAGCACGATACGTATACTATATCGTTTATTCCGCTTTGTGCTATTTTGTCTGCGAGTTCTTTTGTAATGCCTTTCCTTGGTGGGTCAAGAATTACTACGTCTGTATTATTCAGAACGTTGTTTTGTGTATCGGTACTGTCAGCGCAAATAAAGGTAGCATTATTAATATTGTTTATCTGCGCGTTAATTTTCGCATTTTCAATGGCTTCGGGTACAATTTCTACACCTGTTAAATTACTGTCTTTGATTCTTTTTGCAACACAAAGACCGATAGTGCCTGTACCACAGTAAAGGTCGGTGACGTTTTTCTTCCCGACACTTTCAACAAGCTCAATAACTTTGTTATATAAAAGCTCTGCGCAGTCGTGGTTAATCTGATAGAACGAAGCGGGAGAAATTCTAAATGTCAGTCCGCAAAGCTCGTCTTCAA
>JAZRPI010000026.1:0-1619 GCA_045649165.1 Eubacteriales bacterium
ATAAACCCATTCAGCAAGTTTTCTTTGCCTACTTTCTTTCGAAAAAGAAAGTAGGTGCTAAGCTTTCTTTTAAGAAAGCGGCGAAAAACTCTTGATAAGTGTTAATTTTATTGTTATAATAAAATAATGGTAAAATTCCTATAAGAAAGGTGAACACTTATGCCTATTAAAGTTCCTGCTGACCTTCCAGCTGTCGGCATACTTGAAAATGAAAATATATTCGTAATGGATGAGAACCGTGCGCTCTCTCAGGACATCCGTCCTTTGCGCATTGCTATTCTCAACCTTATGCCTACAAAAATCGTAACAGAAACACAGCTCATCAGACTGCTTTCAAACACTCCCTTGCAGGTTGAACTGACTCTTCTCTATCCTTCGACTGCTCACAAGCCGAAGCATACACCCGAAGAACACATGCACCTTTTCTATACAAACTGCGATGACGTAAGAAAAGAAAAATTTGACGGTCTTATCATCACAGGCGCGCCCGTTGAAAACCTTGATTTCTCCGAAGTCGGTTACTGGGACGAGCTGATGAAAATTATGGAGTGGTCAAAAACTCACGTTTACTCTACTCTGCATATATGTTGGGCAGCGCAGGCGGCTCTCTACTATCACTACGGAATTCCGAAGTACCCGCTTGGACAGAAAATGTTCGGTATATTCCCCCACACACTCAACAATCCGTCACACCCGCTTTTGCGCGGCTTTGACGAAGTATTCAACGCTCCCCACTCAAGACATACGGATATTGATGCTGATATGGTCAGAAATAATCCTAACCTTGAAGTACTTGCAGAATCGGATATGTCGGGAATATTCTTAATCGCTGACAAAAACAACAGAAGATTTTTCGCAACAGGTCATCTTGAATATGACTTTGACACTCTTTCAAAAGAATATTTCAGGGACGTAAACAAGGGTCTTGATATACAAGTTCCCTACAACTACTTCCCCGGAGACAATCCCGAAAACAAACCGCTTAACACCTGGAAGAGCCACGCGCATCTTCTTTTCTCAAACTGGCTTAACTACTGCGTATACCAGATGACACCTTACGATATAAACGAAATAAAATAAAACCATACTTCAGGGGTTAATTTTATGTCAAATAAAAATCACATTCAGGCATTCAAAAAGCATATAATGCTTCTTTGCTTAATATCCACACTGATAATACCCGTTATAAACAACTTCGGTCTTTCGCTCATCCATTCGTTGATAGCGGGCGACATTATGTACACAACCATAGCAGATATTTTGAGCGTATTTATAACAGCGCTTGATACTCTGAATCTGTTTATCGTGTTTGGCGTACTCGTAAACAGCATCGTAAGATTCGGCGCAAAACAGAGTTCAAACGTTATCGCTCTTTGCTTTATAAGAATATTTGTCGTATACACGTCTTATATAGCAATCGGAGCTATTGTAACAACTAACTTTGAAGCTACAATCAAGAGCAATTTGTTCTACTGCTTCACAAATGCGTTAATTGACGTAATGCTTTTACTTGGCGCTGTTATGCTCTGCTCTATACTCAGGGCAAAACACCTTGACAACAACAATACAGATATTACAATCAGAAAAATATTCGACAGAAAAAATCCTTTGGTAAACAT
>JAZRPI010000027.1:0-1527 GCA_045649165.1 Eubacteriales bacterium
TTCGGGAGCAACGCAGAGAGGGCCAAAAGAAAGTATTTCTTTTCTGTTGCCTTTTTCATCCTCAAGCCATGCTTTTGTGTACATAATGTTACCGATGATTTTACCGTCCTTTTCAAGAACGAAAGCAAGTTCAGGTATAAAATCAGGATGATTTCTCATCTTGTGTACATAATAATGCTCATCAGCCCCCGGCTTATAAACATTCCAAAAAGCTTCTCTGGTTAATTCTTCAACGGCTCTGTAATCTTTTTCGGTCTCTAAGCGTATCGTAATACTATCCATAAAAAATTCCTTTCACAAATTCAAGTTTATCGAACTAATTTTATAATATATTATATCACTAAACACGATGTTTTTCAATGACAATGAAATTAATCTATTTTTACAATGAAACTAATCTTTTGTACTAAAGTGCCATAATCCCTTATGCCACAAGGCTTTTTAAGCAAAGAAAAAGCACGATGGTTTCGTATCAAAACCATCGTGCTAATATGGTGGAGTCGAGGGGAGTCGAACCCCTGTCCGAAAATCTATTCACGCATCTTTCTCCGGGTGCAGTTTGTCTATTAAATTTCCGTGTAATATCGCCGACAAACAGGCTATATTACACGTACCGTTTTAGTTCATGACTGTTACAAACGAAAAATTACAGTTCACGTTCACCGCTGATTTGACACCTTGGACAAGGTCGCGGTAGTCCTTGGCAAGATGCGCTGCAACTTAGGCAGCGAGTGCTACGTTTTCGTTAGCGTTTAATTTTAAAAAGTACAGTTGTTTAAAGAGGTACTGCATCTCTACCCGCTTAACACGCTTCAAAATCCCCGTCGAAACCTTTACGACCCCATATAGTATATAAATCATATAGTATTTTTGTAAAATGCTATATCTTTATATGACTCAATATAGAATATAAATATTGCGATTAACCCTTGTTTCTTTCTCGCATAGCGCGGTCAATAGTTCTTTCTGCCTGTTTCTTTGCTTCAGTTTCTCTCTTATCGTAAAGTTTCTTACCCTTGCAAAGACCGATTTCTATTTTTACCTTTGAACCGGAAAAATATATAGACAGCGGAACAAGAGTATAGCCTTCTTTGCCCTTAAGAGAAAACAGTTTTATAATCTCTTTCTTGTGCATAAGAAGTTTCTTGTCGCGCAAAGGTTCTCTGTTAAATATATTGCCCTTTTCGTAGGGACTTATGTGTATGCCTGTTGCAAAAATCTCGCCGTTGTCAATAACGCAGTACGAGTCTTTTAAATTAACAGCGCCCTGACGAACTGACTTAACTACCGTACCGAAAAGCTGAACGCCTGCTTCATAAGTGTCTTCAACAAAAAAGTCGTGGTAGGCTTTTTTGTTTTTTGCAACAATCTTAATATTCTTTTTTTCCAAGTCTGCCACAACTCCTTTCAAAATTTCAGCGAAAACTATTATAACACAACATTCTTGCTTTTGCAAGGGGATAATTTGTCGCAAAAAAACACCCGTGTAACTTTACACGAGTGTTTATTATTTATGGGTTTTAGTTG
>JAZRPI010000028.1:0-4215 GCA_045649165.1 Eubacteriales bacterium
TCAAAATGGATGAAAATCTTTCCAAAGTCAGCCAGACTGCAGATAAAATAAATTGGCTCATTTCCGACGGAAGCAGTTCTTCTGACTTTTCTCTTACAAGTGGCGCAATTTCATTAATATCAAACTCTATAAATATAGGTGGCTTCGTTAAATTTTCAGACCTATCCAACACCGGTACAACCACTATAAACGGTTCAAATATCATATCGGGCACAATTTCAGCCGATAAGTTGTCTGTTTCATCACTTGAATCGATTTCGGCTTCAATTGGCGGTTGGTACATTTCAGGTAGTTCAATTTCAAGCTCAGCCTACGGAAAAGGGTCTTTCTATATAAATTCTGCCGCGTCTTCTGACAGCTGTTGGATAAGAGCAAAAAACTCAAGCGGCAATACAACCTTCTATATAAGTAAAGACGGTAGTTGTTACATCGAAGGAAGTGCTATCTTAGGCGGTTCAATTACAGCTGACAAAATTTCTACCGACGTAAACAAAAGACTTAATCTCATAAACAATTACTACGGAACAAATATCGGTAAAGAACTTTATCTGAATACCGGCAATCAGACCTGTCGTATTTTTATCAATCCGTCAGGCATTATGACATTTGATACAGGCACCGGAAACACTGCTTTTTCCTTTGCTCTGACAAGAACAAACTCAACCTACACTTTGTCTTTGTTAAATGGGTCGGGCATGGTTTTGGGTACTATTCCTATTAACTAAAGAACAGGAGTTATTTTATGAAATTACGATATATCGATTTATTAAAATGCGTCCCTTGTATGAAGATAATCTGCGAAAAAGACAATATCCCTTTTTCTTCTGCCCTTTTAATCAGCAAAAATGCCGCTTGTATTGATAAAGAAATTGAAATCTATTTTCAAAAAAAAGGCGAGTTAGATGAAAAATATCTAACTCACAATACAGAAGAAAAATTGATTATAAAAGACGGGCTTGAAAAAGATTATCTGAAACTTTTAACTGAACTCAACGAAAAAGAAGTGGAAGTAAATATCCAAAAGATTTCCGTAGACAGCCTTTCAAACATATTTATTGCGCCAAAACATATAGAAAGTATTACATTTATGCTTGATTAATCAATAAAGAGGTGAATTTTATGGCTACTTCTCTTTCTAAAAAGAAATACACCGAAAGCCAAAAAGTAAAGAACGCTTTCGATGAATATAACACTTACAAAAACACTCAAAAACCTGCTGACTATTCTTTTTCTGATTCAGAGCTTTTAAAAAACACTCAGGACAAGTATTTTAACGCCGAGAAATTTTCATACGACGTTTATTCTGACCCTTTATATAATCAGTATAAGCAACTCTACGTTTCAGAAGGCAAAAAAGCTATGGAAAACGCTATCGGTAATGCTTCGTCAATGACTGGTGGTTACGGTAATTCTTATGGACAGACTGCGGGTAATCTCGCCTACAACGAACACCTTGACAAGCTTACCAACGTTATTCCCGAATTATATTCTGCAGCATACTCACGTTATGAAGACGAGCTTGACAGAATAGAAAAACAATTGGGATATCTTGCAGATAAAGATGATACGGAATACTCACGCTATCTTGACCAATATAAAATTTATTCAGACGAAGTTGATGCACTTCGTAACCTTTATTTGCAAGAATACGAAAATGATATGGAAATTCAGGACAGCGAGTGGGAATCTGCGTATAAGATTGCTATGGCTGAACAGGAAAAAGCTATTGCTGATGCAAATCTTGGATATAAATACTATGCTGAACGTCAACAGCAAGCTAGATTTGAAGCTGAAATGGAATATAAGCAAACTCAGGCTGAGAATGACGATAAATACCGCGAAGAAGAGTTAAAAATTCAGCGAGAAAAAGTTGAAAATGCCAATGAGCAGTATTGGAATGACTATGACTATAAAACCAAAGAAACTCTGCGCGAAGATGAAATATATACTCTTCTTAAGAGTGGTAACAAATATGACGCATTATGCGCTATTGACCATAAATACGAAGATGATGAAGTTGCAAAATACAAAGCTTACCTTATGGGCTTTGATAAAGCGTACGTTGAGTCATATTTCAAAGCCAAAAACAAGAAAGGTGGCTAATCTATGAGATATATTGACCTTAAAGTATACTCAACCGATATCAGAACGGAAAAACAGCTTGATTACAACCGTGTTCCAATCACAAGCGGGTCAATTAACGATATTGCTTGCCGTTTTGAGTTTTCTGAACATTGGCAGGATTTAGGCACAATCATCGCTGTTTTTAAGGGTAGCGGTAACACTCGTGCTGTTTTAGTCATAGACAATACTGCTATTATACCTGAAGAATGTTTGTTATCTCCAAACAGTGAACTTTTTGTCGGATTGATCGGAACAGGCGATGCAGGGCCTAACCTTGAATATATCCGTCAGGTAACAACAGAATATTTCAGTCTTGGGGTTATAGTGGAAGGGGCAAGCTTTGAGGAACTTAATGATTCCCCCGTGCACGTTGACCTTACAACTCAGCTTATCAAAAAAATTGATAATATTTTAGCATCAGAAGAAGACAGAGTAGACAGCGAAAATAAACGTAAAGAAGCTGAACTGCTCAGAGTACAGGCGGATGAAAAAAGACTGGCTGAACATATCAGTATTATGGATGAGTTCAAATATCTTGAAACAAGAGTAAATTCAGTTGAATATGACATGGACGACAAATTCAACGCTATATACTCAACGGTAGTTGAATTAATTGATGAACATATGCAAAAGAGCGTTGATTCTCCTGAAGGTATTCATAATATAAGATATATGGATAACGAACTCCAGCTTCTTATAAACGATGATTGGGTAACCATATACACAACTTAAATCTCTGCTTTAACAAACCATAAAACGAATGAATAATTATATAATGGAGAGTATTTATGAAAAAAATCATAAAAAAATTTTTCTTTTGCCATATTTAGGGGGGAGATTTTTTGAACATCGAAATAATTACTTCCTTATCCGGCGTTATAGGAAGTTTTTTAGGCACTTTGGCAGGTATTTTGCTTAACGCAAAATTGATGACCTACCGCATAGAACAGCTTGAAAAAAAGGTGGATAAACATAATTCGGTTGTCGAACGCGTTTACAATCTTGAAAAACACAACGCCGTATTAGTTGAAGACCTTAAAGTCGTCAACCATAGATTGTCTGACCTTGAACTATATCATAAATAATTATTTGAAAGGAGCAATAATGAAAATAAATTGGAAAAGAAAGCTCACAAGCCGTAAATTCTGGTTGGCTATAATAGGCTTTATAACTCCCCTACTTGTTTGCTTCGGTGTTTCTGAAAACGATGCCTCTCAAGTAGCTGGGATAATAATGTCTGGAGCTACCTGTATTGCCTATATTATGGGTGAAGGCATTGTTGACTCTGAACACACATCTGAAATTAACGATAACAAAAACTAAAGGTGAAATAATGAAAACATTTGGAATTGACGTTTCAAGATGGCAGGGCAATTTTGATTTTACTGCCGCAAAAAAAGAAGGCGTTACATTTGCAATATTAAAAGGTGGCGGCGCTGATGACGGTCTTTATAAAGATGCAAAATTTGAACAAAATTATGCAAACGCAAAAAAACTTGGTATCCCTGTCGGCGTATACTGGTTTAGTAAGGCGGTAACCATTAACGATGCATTAAAAGAAGCTGATTACTTATTAAAAAACATACTGTCAGGTAAACAGTTTGAACTGCCTGTATTTATAGACGTTGAACATAAAGATATGATTAACCTTGGAAAAGACACCTTAACAGAAATTGTTGACAAATGGTGTTCATACCTTGAAAACAAAGGCTTCTGGGTCGGTATTTATTCTTCGGTTTACTCTTTTTCAACGTATATGAATGACGATATTTTGAAGAGATATACACACTGGGTTGCACAGTGGGCAAACGAATGTACCTATAAAAACAAAGACATTCTCGGTTTTTGGCAGTTTGGCGGCGAAACAAATCTTCAAAGAACAAACGTCGTCGCAGGTGTCGTATGTGACCAGAACTATATGTACAAAGACTTCCCCAGCCTTATAAAGAACAAAAAGCTTAACGGTTTTAGTGCCGTTACTGAAAACAATACACCAAATCTTAAAAGCAATGAAGAAATTGCAAAAGAAGTTATAAAAGGGCTTTGGAACGTCGGCGAGAAAAGAAAAAATCTTTTGACAAATGCCGGTTA
>JAZRPI010000029.1:0-2159 GCA_045649165.1 Eubacteriales bacterium
TATTTCCTGTTTGTTTTCGATTTTGTCGTCTATTTGTGCTTCTGTTTTTTGTTCAGTTTTTGCATGTTCATACTTTGAGAATCTTCCTACAAAGAAATTCATCAAAGAAACAATAACAACAAGCAATACAAGACCCAAAAACACAACACCTACGCCCAAAAGACATACAAACCAAACAGCAGGGTCTGATGAAATCTGAGATTGAAGTAATGTTAAATTCATCATTTTTATCTCCTTAAAAACAGTAGTGTTTTTTTACAAATTTTAACAGTTTTATATAAATAAAAAATCATATTTATTCTATCACATTTATGATAAAATATGTGATAAAAAGTCTAAAAATTAACATTAAATTCATACTTATAATTATAAGTATAAGAAAACTTATCATAACCATTGACACAGAAAAAACAGAGTATTATAATTAAATATTATAGTATTAACATTAAATGGAGTGATAATATGAATCAGCTTGAAAAGGCAAGAAAAATCATTGATGAAGCAGACAAAGAAATGGCGCGTCTTTTTGAAAAGAGAATGGATGCTGTGAAAATTGTTACAGAATACAAGAAGACAAACGGTATTCCGATTGATGATTTTGGCAGAGAAAATCAAATGATTGAAAAAAACTCTAAATATGTTGATAATGACGAATACAGGTCATATTACGTTAACTTTTTGAAGAATAATATTGCTCTTTCCAAAGAAATGCAACACAAGCTTCTTGAAGGAATGAAAGTTGCGTATAGCGGAGTTGAAGGTGCTTTTGCAAATATTGCGGCGCAGAGAATATTTCCTGATGCTGTATGTGTTCCGTATCCCGACTTTAAATCTGCATATAAAGCAGTAGAAAACGGCAAGTGTGACTGTGTTCTTCTTCCTGTTGAAAACAGCCATAACGGAGACGTAGGAAACGTACTTGACCTTGCCTTTTTTGGTTCGCTTTATATAAACGGACTCTATGAAGCAGACGTAGTACAGAATCTGATTGCAAATAAAGGTGCATCCATTGATTCAATAAAAAAAGTAATAAGTCATCCACAGGCATTAGGTCAGTGTGCTTCGTATATTGAAAAGCACAAATTTGAAACTGAAGATGCAGTAAATACAGCAGTTGCGGCAAAAACAGTAGCAGACTCAGGAAGAACTGATATAGCCGCAATCGGTAGCGTTGAAGCTGCAGAAAAGTACGGTCTTAAGGTCCTTTCTGCTCATATAAACGAGAGTAATACAAATACTACAAGATTTGCCGTATTCTCAAGAACAAACCGTAATCCGTCGCAAAACGACGACAGATTTATTATGATGTTTACAGTAAAAAATGCGGCAGGCTCGCTCGGACAGGCTATTTCGGTAATAGGTAAATATAATTTCAACCTTAGAGCATTAAAGAGCAGACCGACAAAAGAACTTGTATGGGATTATTTCTTCTATGTTGAAGGCGAAGGTAACATTAACAGTGTAGAAGGCAAATGTATGCTTGAAGGACTCAAAGAATGTTGCTCAGACTTGAAAGTTGTCGGTTGGTTTGAAAAGGAAATGCACATATAACCGAAGAAAAGAAAGTTGGTTTTATTATGATTATACCCGTAAAACATGGAAACGGTTCATATAACATTTATTTTGAAAAAGGGTTGCTTTCAAAAGTAAACGAAGTTTTGAATTTAAACAGAAGAGTTCTTGTTGTCACAGATTCGGGAGTACCCGAAGAATATTCAAAACTTGTCGCTTCTCTTTGTAAAGAAGCTGTTGTGTTTAAATTTGAACAGGGTGAAAAATCAAAAAACTTAAATACTTATGAGTCTATTCTGAAGTGCTTGGTAGAAAACAATTTTACAAGAACAGACTGTATAGTTGCTGTCGGTGGCGGTGTAGTCGGTGACGTTGCAGGTTTCTCTGCGGCATCATATATGCGCGGAATTGATTTTTATAATATTCCCACAACCGTTCTTTCTCAGGTTGATTCATCTATCGGTGGAAAGACTGCAGTTGATTTTATGGGGCTTAAAAATATTGTCGGCGCATTTTATCAACCAAAAGCAGTGCTTATTGACCCTAATACCCTTAAAACACTGTCTGACAGACAAATCAGCAACGGTCTTGCAGAAGCATTGAAATCAGCGCTTATAGCTGATAGCGAGCTTTTTGAATTGTTCTGT